>NZ_QTPU01000008.1:0-269704 GCF_003857805.1 Burkholderia sp. Bp9099 | reverse complement strand
GATGGCGGCCCAATCTCGAAGAAGTTCATCATCCGATCGACCATGCGCGACTTGGCAAAGGCCGGATCGAGTCGGGGCGGAACGGCAACTTCGACGCGTATGCCGGCGAGTTCGCGCCAATGGCCTTGGTTTTCTGGCTTTACCGTGTAGAAGTAACCTGAGTTGCTAAAGTAGCGCGAGCGCAGGAGGAGAATGAACTTATCAATGTACTTCGCGTAGAAGCCCTTGAACGTTTCCTCGCCCTCGTTGCCGTAAACCAATGCTCCGATGGAGCGAAGTGACGAAAATTTTTCGGGCTTCGTGCGCACCATGTCGTCATTCTTGTTCGGTTTGGTAAGCCCTTGCGCCCACAACAATTGCCATTCGGTGGGGTAGTCCATCCGTTGCAACGGATTCAACCACATCAGCCCGACAACCTGAGCGGTGAATGGCATCGCCGGATCTTCGGCTGCTGGTGTTGAATTCGCCGCAGGCTCTCTAACAGGGGCGGCGTGTGCGGAGCGCATCGTGGCCGTAGTGAAGAGAAACACCGTGAGCGCAGCCAGTCCAGGTACGACAAAGTATCGTTTCATCCAATCCCCTACTTCCAAATGTGCCGGGTCGGGTTGTTCTACATGAGCCATCAGCGAGGCCATGAGAACAGTGGTGATTAACCAAACCGAAATGGCAACGGCGATACGTCGTGGTCGCGTAGTAATCAGTGCCCTCATACGGCACCTCCGACCTTCAAATAAAGCTGACCTTCCCGCTCATCCACGATCGCGAGCGGCATCTTGCCTTCGCTTTTCTCGGTGTGTACCCATTCGGGGAGAGGTGTTCTATCGAGAGTTCCAGACGCAAAATAGTCGGCGTACTTCTTGTTCGGATTTTCCAAGGGGATTCCATCCTCCATCCTCCAATCCGCCTCTATACGCAACGCTTTGAGTTGCTTCTCCGTCAAGTAGCACAAGCCCACCGCGACGTCATACGCAAGCGCCTTTTCAGCATGCTCGGGGTTGGTCATCGTCGTTGAGTGATTCGTCGGGCTGTTGGTCGCGCCGCGATCGAGCCAATCGACGATCTGCTTGTCGCGCCAATCCTTGTAGCCTTCGGGCATCGCGCTCTTGCCGTCCTCGCCGATCACGTGGCCGTCGCCATCGAGCCATTCCCTGTTCAGCGTTCGTCGCGCTTCCATCCGCATCAACGCGCGGTCCTCGTAACGCTGCCCGGCTTCGGTTGCGGCGGTACCTCGGGCGACACTGTCCTGGTTCTTCGCCTTGTACTGGTCGTAGGGGTCGTCGGCTCGCTTTTCGGCATCGGTCTTGCTCGCGTCGCGCCAAGCAGCCGGCGGATCGTTGCCTTCGTTGAAGTCGCTGATCGCGTCACCGTCCCTGGTCGCGACTGACTTGCCGAATCGCAATGCCTTCGGCGGGAAAGGTTCGTCAAGCGCCGGGGCATCCGCAACGACCGTCCAGCCCTTCGGCGGATCGGCGTTCACGCGGAGCATGTTCAACACCGAACTGATGCCAGTCACGACGAACATGAGCGGCGCGGTCGCCAGCGTCGCGGCTATCCCCAGAACGCTTTCGTTTCCTTTGAGCGCACCGATCAGATTGAATTTGGCCGGCGGTGACGGCGGATACCAGAATCCCGGCTTCGTTCCCTTCTTGTCATATCGCCAATCGTCTTCCCAGTACCGGTAGGGTTTCTGAACACCGACCGGAAAGCCGGATGCGAATACACGCTGAGTCAGGATGCCAGCGGCACCGATATCGTCGAGTTCGTGCTTGCTGATGCCGCGCCAGCCGATGCCTTGAACCGTCACCGCCGAAATCACCTGATCGTGCGGACAGCAATACGCAGTGACGCGGCCGTATGTCGATTGATTCAGGCCATGCCGATCGCGGTCCTGTTGCGCCGCATAAGATCGATTACTCGTCGGCGATACGCGTTCGTTCGCCATGTCTTCATCGATCTTGTCTGCGGGCTGTTCACAGGCTTTGCGAGCACCGATGATCGATAGAAACTTGCCGAACGTTTTCGTGCGTGCCGCATAGGTCTGTCGTCCGCGCTGGCCGCTGGAGTTTTTCGTCGCGCGCTGCGACCATGTATCCATGAATGTGTCGGACTTGTTCGGGCCGTCGGCATTGGCGAGACTGTACGGCGCGTTCGCCAGCACGTAGGCGTCCGCCACGCAGTGGCCCGTGCGCCCCCACGGATCTTCGACATCGGGAAACGCGTCGCCGAAGAATGCTGCCGTGAGACCGACGATGTTGCCCTGGCTGTGACACACGACGGTAATCGGCACGTCGGCCTGCATGCGGCGGATCGACTCGATCAGTCTGGCCAGTCGCAGCGCCGCGAGCACGCCATACGCACGCGGCGGCGCGCGATACAGCGGGCGGTTGGTCGGATTGATGCCTTGCACGGTCATCCAGCCCATCGTTCGATCGTCCAGACCGCCGTGCCAAAGATCGGGCAGACTTGAACAGCCGTTCGTGAACGGGCCGCCGCCCCAATAGTCCTTCTCGTTCAAAAAGATCTTGTCGCCGTACTCTTTCAATTCCGCTGCGGTCGCGCGATAGCCCCAGCGGAAATGAATGACGGGTGAGAACGACGGATCGGGCTTGATGTAGTTGCCGGACCAGAGCTTCGGGTTCAGAAACCCATCCGGCGTCACACTCTCCGTGTACTTCGCGGGCGTCAATTGCCCCGCATCGATACTGTGATACATCATCTGATCGTCCAGACGCCCGAGCCTGCGGTTCAGGCCTTTGCACAGCCCTTCCTCCGACGCCTCGAACCATTCGCCCTCCGAGTTCACCCCATGAACGAAGATCACGATACCGGGCAAGGGCATCTGCTTGAGACAGATGAGCGGCGTGTTCTTCGCAAACATCGTCACGCCTTCGACGCGGCCGACGACGATCGGCGGCGGTGCCGGCCGAGATGCGGGCGCGTCAGGCGCAGCCGCGTGCGCGACGGGTTCGTCATTGCGCGTGTTTGCTTCCGATCGAGGATCGAAAATTGAATCGGTCATCCAGACTCCTCAACATGCGGGATGCGTTCCACCGCCATCGGACCGACACGGAATGAAAAGATAAGTGTCCGAAGCAAGAGGGAAACGTGATCAGGCGGCGAGCATACTGAATCGGCGCGCATGAAAGACGCGGCCGCCCGAAAACTCCGCGCGGAGCCCGTGATAACGGACACGGATTGTCAGAATGTGTTTCAGGCCCGAATCGGTCGCATGGCTTCGCTGCTGACGTAGAGCGTGGCCTTGCAATTCGCTGTCGTCCGACAGGCGACCATCCGGCGAATCGGCCTCATGACACAGCTGCGCATGACATCGCGTCCGTACTTGGAAGCGCTCGAATCGCTATCGTCCGTATGTACGTGGCGATGCTGGCGAATTTGTATCGCACTGTATCTATCGAGGCTCCGGAAACATCGGATTGCACTGAAGGCGAGTTTTGGAAACATCCCGGATACGTGAGCGGGTTCTACTGTCGACATGCAGAAAACGTTCGGTGCCAAGCGTTCGCACCGGATGCCGAGTGATCGATACCCCACCTTCCTTCCAGGAGAAATCTCATGAAAGCCGCTCGAATCCTCGCAGTTGCCGTACTCGCTTCGATCCCCGTCTTGTCGTTCGCCGATGCCGGCCACGGCCTCACGCGCGCCGATGTGCGCGCCGACCTCGTCCGGCTCGAGCAGGCCGGCTACAACCCGGCCGGCAGCGACGCGCGTTACCCGGACGATGTCGCCGCCGCACAGAACGTCATCGCAGCGCAGCAGGTCGCGCGCTCCGATCAGAACGGCCCATCGAAGTCGCAGGACGACAACGTGGCTGCCGCGTCGGCGCCAGCCTCCCGCTACGCCGCGGCCGACCAGCGCGCCGCACGGAACGCGCGCACGGACGCGGACGATCTGTACGCGCACTCGTGATCCGCGGCCGCGCCCGTGAGACGAGCGGCGCGGCCGCATCGGAAACACTTCAGATGCACAACACGATGAAAAGGAGCATGACGATGGTCGGTTTGACGAAACGGGTTCTGGTGTCCGCGGCGGTGCTCGGCGGGCTGTTCGGTGCGGTCGCGGCGCAGGCGGCGCCCAAGGAAGACCTGAAGGGCACGAACGTCGTGCTGGTGCACGGCGCGTTCGCCGACGGGTCGAGCTGGAACCGCGTGATTCCGCTGCTCGAAGCGCGCGGCCTGCATGTCGTATCGGTGCAGAACCCGCTGAGCTCGCTCGCCGCCGACGCCGCCGCGACGAAGCGCGCGATCGACGAGCAGAAGGGGCCCGTCGTGCTGGTCGGCCATTCGTGGGCCGGTGTCGTGATCAGCGATGCGGGCAACGACGACAAGGTGAAGTCGCTCGTCTACGTCGCCGCGTTCGCGCCGGACAACGGCCAGTCGATCGCCGACGTCACGCAGGGGCTGCCGGCACCGTCGTGGGCCGGCGAGTTGCGCAACGATGCGGGCGGTTTCGCGACGCTGTCGGACAAGGCGATCGCACAGGATTTCGCACCGGACCTGCCGCCCGCGCAGCAGCGCGTCGTCGCGGCGACGCAGGGGCCGTGGTACGGTGGCTGCATTTCGGAGAAGGTCGCGCAGGCCGCGTGGCATGCGAAGCCGTCGTCGTTCGTCGTCGCGACGCAGGACCGGATGATCGATCCGAAGCTGCAGGAGGCGATGGCGAAGCGGATCGGCGCGACGGTCACGCGTGTGAACGGCAGCCACGTCGCGATGCTGAGCCAGCCGAAAGCCGTAGCCGACGCGATCATCGCGGCCGCGGAACGTGCGAAGCAGGATGCGCAGTGAGTGAACCCGGCGATCAACGCGGTGGTCGAGCATCGCCCCGACGACGTGCGCCGGCAGGTCGACGAGGTGGATCGCGCGATTGCCCGCGGCGACGATCCGGGCCGCTGATGCGGTGACGGGCGTGGTGCGTCGGCGATGCACCGCGCCCGCCGCCTGCCGTTCGCCGATTCATCGAAGCATGCGCCGTTCGACCCGGCGCACGATTCCATTGCGGATTCCATCACGACGTGCGGCGCGCGTCGCATGCGGCATCGTTCCCGGCTTCGCCGCCGCCGATCCTTTCAAAAACCTTCGATGCGCGACATCGAACGGCCGTCGCTCCCCGTCCTCCGCACGAATCCGCCCCAATTGCGCGCGTCTGCTATTGCATTTCACGCGCTGCTGATTAGGAAATGAATTTTTATTGGTTCTGCTTCCCCAAGCGCGCTCGCATAGTGGGGCTGACGGCTATAGACAGCACGCAAGCTGCACCGGCCGCATTCCCGGCATGTTTGATCATACGAATCTGCGAGAACAAGGAAGCGTGATGACGTTTGCATTGGAAGAACGAACCGCCGCCCAGCAGGTGCTCGAAGACGCCCGCGCGGCGGCCGCAGCGGCGGGCACGCCGTACGCGGGCGGCGTGGCGCCGGAAGCCGCGTGGGCGCTCTTTTCCGCCGGCGACGCGTTGCTGGTCGACGTGCGCACCGCGGAAGAACGGAAATTCGTCGGCCACGTGCCGGAGTCGCTGCACGTGCCGTGGGCGACCGGCACGAGCCTGACGCGCAACCCGCGCTTCGTGCGCGAACTGGAAGCGAAGACCGGCAAGGACGCGGTCGTGCTGTTGCTCTGCCGCAGCGGCAACCGCTCCGCGCAGGCAGCCGAGGCCGCGGCCAAAGGCGGCTTCACGCAGGTATTCAACGTGCTCGAAGGGTTCGAGGGCGACCTCGATGAACAGCAGCATCGCGGCGGCAGCAACGGCTGGCGCCATCGCGGCCTGCCGTGGGCGCAGGACTGAGTCACGGCCGTTACGGGGAGAAGTCAGCATGGCCGCATTCGATATCGACGACATCGTTCAGTCGCTCCAGACCGTGCGCCGCGCGTGGCGCGAGAAGCAGCGGCGCTCGCTCGAACCGGGCGGGCGCGACCTGCCGGCGCGCGAGGCGCTCGCACAGATCATCGGCGCGCTCAAGGGCGTGCTGTTCCCGATGCGGCTCGGGCCGCCCGACCTGCGGCAGGAGAGCGAGAACTTCTATGTGGCCCACGCGCTCGACGCGGCGCTGAACGCGCTGCTTGCGCAGGTGACGCTCGAGCTGCGCTACGCGGCGCGGCAACGCAACGCCGACGCGCAGATCGACGAAGCGGCCGCCACCGCCGTGCAGGCCTTCGCGGCACGCCTGCCCGACATCCGCCGGCTGCTCGACAGCGACGTGCTGGCCGCGTTCCACGGCGATCCGGCGGCGGGCAGCGTCGACGAAGTGCTGCTGTGCTATCCCGGCATTCTCGCGATGATCCACCACCGGCTCGCGCACGAGCTGTACCGGCTCGGGCTGCCGCTGCTCGCGCGGATCATCGCCGAGCAGGCGCATGCGGAAACCGGCATCGACATTCACCCGGGCGCGCGGATCGGCGGCGGCTTCTTCATCGACCACGGCACGGGTGTCGTGATCGGCGAGACCGCGATCATCGGCGAGCGCGTGCGCGTGTACCAGGCCGTCACGCTCGGCGCGAAGCGCTTCCCGCGCGATGCGGCCGGTCATCTGGAGAAGGGGCTCGCGCGCCACCCGATCGTCGAGGACGACGTGGTGATCTATGCGGGCGCAACGATCCTCGGGCGCGTGACGATCGGCCGCGGCGCGGTGATCGGCGGCAACGTGTGGCTCACGCAGGACGTGCCGGCGGGCGCGAACATCACGCAGGCCGTGCTGCGCAGCGAGGCGAATGCCGCGCCGCGCGCGCGGAGCGAGCCGGCCGAGCCGGTGCCCGACGCACAGGTGACGACATGAGCGACCTGATCCAGCACTTCGGCGCCAACGTGCGCAAGCTGCGCGAGGCGCGCACGTGGTCGCAGGAGCAGCTCGCCGAACACGCGGGGCTGAACCGTTCGTACGTCGGCGAGATCGAGCGCGGCGAGGCGATTGCCTCGATCGTCACCGCCGACAAGATCGCGCGCGCGTTCGACGTGTCGATCTCGACGCTGTTGCCCGGCGTGTCCGTCGCCTGACACATTCCGCTTCCTTTCCCGTTCGGTGGTGCCGCGTGACGGCTATAGCATGTTGAGCCGGCAGGTGCGTGCTTCCGATAATCACCCAGCGTCATAAGCAATCCCGTTTTTCATCTTAAGAACCCGGAGCCACACATGTCGACCGTTGCAAGCGGCACGGCCGCGCTGAGCGATCACGCCGCCCGCCAACTAGCGAACGCTACCAAGACCGTCCCGCAGCTTTCCACGATTACGCCGCGCTGGCTGACCCATCTGCTGCAGTGGGTGCCGGTCGAGGCCGGCATCTACCGCCTGAACCAGGTGAAGAACCCGGAAGCCGTGCGCGCCGCGTGCACGCAGCTCGAGGACGAAAGCGTGCTGCCGCAGACCTTCGTGCCGTACGAGGAACAGCCGCGCGAGTATTTCCTGAACGCGGTGAGCACGGTGCTCGACGTGCATACGCGGATCTCCGATCTCTACAGCAGTCCCCATGACCAGATCAAGGAACAGCTGCGCCTGACGATCGAGACGATCAAGGAGCTGCAGGAAAGCCAGCTGATCAACAACCCGGACTACGGGCTGCTCGCGAACGTGACCGACGAACAGCGGATTTTCCCGCTGACGGGCGCGCCGACGCCGGACGACCTCGACGAACTGCTGACCAAGGTATGGAAGGAACCGGCGTTCTTCCTCACGCACCCGCTCGCGATTGCCGCGTTCGGCCGCGAATGCACGCGGCGCGGCGTGCCGCCGCCGACGGTCAGCCTGTTCGGCTCGCAGTTCCTCACGTGGCGCGGCATTCCGCTGATCCCGTCGGACAAGGTGCCGGTCGCGGACGGCAAGACCAAGATCCTGCTGCTGCGCGTCGGCGACAAGCGCCAGGGCGTGGTCGGCCTCTATCAGCCGGGCGTCGCGGGCGAGCAGGGGCCGGGCCTGTCGGTGCGCTTCATGGGGATCAACAACCAGGCGATCGCGTCGTACCTGATCTCGCTGTACTGCTCGCTCGCGGTCCATTCGCCGGATGCGCTGGCTGTCCTCGATGACGTCGAAATCGCCAAGTACCATGACTATCCCGACACCTACCGTTAATCCCGGCTCGGCCGGCAGCGACGCGCTCGCGTTGCCGCACGCGCCGCTGCCGGCCGGCCTGCCCGATCCGGCGGCGCTCGCGCGGCTCGCGTCCGAGTTCTTCGCGACGCCGCCCGGGCAGGCCACCGCGCCCGGGCTGTCGGCGGGCAGCGGAGCGGTCGGCGGCGTGCCGTCGGCGCTGCCGGCTGCCGCGCCGATCCTCGCGTCGGTGAGCAATCCGGCGCCGGGCGGCTCGCCGCTCGCGGGGCCGGGCGGCACGGGCACCGGCGTGCCGGGCCTCGCGCTGCCGCAAGGCAAGGCGCCCGGCACGAACCTCGCGCCGTCCGCGCCGACGCACGTGCTGTCGCTCGGCAATCGCGTGCCCGCGCTCGCGCCGCACGCGGCCGCGCAGAACGGGCTGCCCGACAACGCGGTGTCGATCGCGCCCGCATTCGAGCCGCGCGTCGGCGGCGCGGCGCTCGGCGTGCCGCAGGCGCAGGCGGCGGTGTCGGAGGGCGCGGTGCAGGCCGCGCCGGCCGCGTCGCCGTTTTACTTCACCGACGGCTCGCGGCAGGGCTGGCAGGCGACGCCGCAGGACATCGTCGTGCCGTCGAACGGCCTCGCGTCGCCGGAAGCGTTCGGGCTGCCGGGGGACGATGCGCTGCGCGAACTGCTCGCCGTGCAGCGCGACGTGCCGGTGTCGCGCGCATCGGGCGGCGAGGTGCCGCGTTACTTCATCGACGATACGCGCGCGGCCGAGCCGCAAGGTCAGTTGTATCGCGGCGCACACCCGCCGTTCGATGTGAACGCGATCCGCCGCGACTTCCCGATCCTGCAGGAGCGCGTGAACGGCAAGCAGCTCGTCTGGTTCGACAACGCGGCGACGACGCACAAGCCGCAGGCCGTGATCGACCGACTCGCGTATTTCTATGCGCACGAGAACTCGAACATTCACCGCGCGGCACATGCATTGGCCGGCCGTGCGACGGATGCGTACGAGCATGCGCGGGAAACGGTGCAGCGCTTCATCGGAGCGTCGTCGCCGGACGAGATCGTGTTCGTGCGCGGTACGACCGAGGCGATCAACCTGATCGCGAAGTCGTGGGGCGTGCAGAACGTCGGCGAAGGCGACGAGATCATCGTGTCGAACCTCGAGCATCACGCGAACATCGTGCCGTGGCAGCAGCTTGCCGCGCTCAAGGGCGCGAAGCTGCGCGTGATTCCGGTCGACGATTCGGGGCAGGTGCTGCTCGACGAATACCGGAAGCTGCTCAACGACCGCACGAAGATCGTGTCCGTCACGCAGGTGTCGAATGCGCTCGGCACGGTCGTGCCGGTGAAGGAGATCGTCGATCTCGCGCATCGCGCGGGCGCGAAGGCGCTGGTCGACGGCGCGCAGTCGATCTCGCACATGCGCGTCGACGTGCAGGCGCTCGATGCGGATTTCTTCGTGTTCTCCGGGCACAAGATCTACGGGCCGACCGGGATCGGCGTCGTGTACGGCAAGCGCGCGATCCTCGACGACATGCCGCCCTGGCAGGGCGGCGGCAACATGATCGCGGACGTGACGTTCGAGCGCACGGTGTTCCAGCCGCCGCCGAACCGCTTCGAGGCCGGCACCGGCAACATCGCGGATGCGGTGGGGCTCGGCGCGGCGCTCGACTACGTGAGCCGCGTCGGCATCGAGAACATCGCGCGTTACGAGCACGACCTGCTCGCGTATGCGACGAGCGTGCTCGCGCCGGTGCCGGGCGTGCGGCTCGTCGGCACCGCGCGCGACAAGGCGAGCGTGCTGTCGTTCGTGCTGAAGGGCTATGAGACCGAGGAAGTCGGGCAGGCGCTGAACGAAGAGGGCATCGCGGTGCGCTCGGGGCATCACTGCGCGCAGCCGATCCTGCGGCGCTTCGGGCTCGAGGCGACGGTGCGGCCGTCGCTGGCGTTCTACAACACGTGCGATGAGGTCGATGCGCTCGTGAGCGTCGTGAGAAGGCTGGCGGCAAGGCGCTGAGGCGCGCGGCATGCGGAAAGGCCGCTTGCGACTCCCGGCAACGGGGCGTCGCAAGCGGCCTTTTTTCGTGGCGATGCGGCAGCGCGACGGCGCTCAGCGCCCGGCCAGCATGCGCCCGCCGAGCCCCATCAGCAGCAGCCCGGCCGTCGTGTCGAGCACGGCCTTGCGCCGGATCAGCAGCCGGCGCACCGACGGATGCGATGCGAGCAGCGCCATCGCGCAGTACCACGCGCCCGAAATCCCGATCGACAGCACGACGACCGTGAGATCGAGCCACACCGGCGTATGCGCCGGCACCATCAACGCGAAGATGCTGCCGTAGAACGCGACGGATTTCGGGTTCGTCATGCTGACCACGTAGCCCTTCTTCGCGGCCTGCCAGCCGGAGGACGCGGGCGGCGCGGACACGGCGAGCGGCTTGCGTGCGCTCAGCACCATCTTCAGGCCGAGCCAGATCAGGTACGTGGCGCCTGCCAGTCGCAGCGCGGTGTGCACCCAGGCGACGTGGGTCACGAGCAGGCCGAGGCCGGCAATCGCGATCGCGGCCCAGGTGCCCGATGCGGCGGCGAGGCCGAGCCCGGTCATCACGCCGGCGCGGCGCTGCGCGAGCGCGGTGGACGTGACGATCACGAAGTTCGGGCCGGGGCTGGCCACGCTGAGCAGCAGGACGCCGGCGAGCGGCAGCAGGGTGTTGATGGTGGTCGACATGGCGCGGGCGGCGAAGCGGCGGAAGGAGCGTTCATCTTACCCCGGCGTGCCGTCGATGGCGCCGCGCGGTCGTTTCGGCACCGGCCGGCTGGCGTGCGCCGCACGCCGCCGCCATTGTTGAGCGCGTTGGAAAGGTGCAATCCGGAATCGGCAATAGGTGTCGCGAATATGACCGATTATTCTCCCGAGCGCAGTACCGTCCGCCAGCCGCAAATGCTGTCGGACTGCTTACAAAATCAATCGCTCAGGGAGGCCTTTCATGAACCGCATCGTCGTATCCGGTGGTGTCGGCGCGGTGTTCGCCGTAGCAGCGGCATCACCCGCCTTTGCGCAGAGTTCCGTCACGTTGTATGGCCTCGTCGATACGGCGATCCGCTATCAGACGAACGCCGGCCCCGACGGCCGGGACCTGGTCGGCATGACGGTCGGCCCGGAAACGCACAGCCGCTGGGGCTTGCGCGGCAGCGAGGATCTCGGCGGGGGCCTCGCGGCGATCTTCCGTCTCGAGAACGGCTTCGAGCTCGGCGACGGCAGGCTGCACGTCGCGAACACGCTGTTCAGCCGGCAGGCGTACGTCGGCCTGGCGAGCGACCGGTACGGCTCGCTGACCTTCGGCAACCAGTACGCGCCGCTGTACGACACGATGGGCGACGTGTTCGACCCGATGACCGTCGGCGACTACTGGCAGGACAGCTGGGCGTACAACGGCATCGGCAACTACCTGACGGTGCCGAACTCGGTGAAGTACAAGTTCTCGACCAACGGCTTCAGCGTCGATGCGATCTACGGGTTCGGCAATCATACCGGTGCGATGGGTCTCGACAGCACGTACGGTGTCGAGCTGACCTACGCGCAAGGGCCCGCGTCGATCAACGCCGGCTTCCAGCAGACCTCGGTGTCGTCCGTGAACGGCAGTGCGGTCAACGGCGCGAAGGTGAACTTCCTGCACGTCAGCGGTGCGTACCAGGTCACGCCGTCCGTGCGCCTGCTGGCCGGCTGGCTGCACGGGCAGGACAAGACGGGTACGACCGACTTCAACATGCAGCAGGCCGGCGCGCCCACGCTCGGTGGCGGCAGCCCGAATCGTATCGACGATACGTTCTACGTCGGCGCGAACTGGCAGGCTACCGCGCCGCTGCTGATCACGGTGGCCGGCTATTACGGCCACGCGCGCAATGCGGAGCGGCTCGACGGCACGCTCGGCTCCGGGATCAACTACTCGGCGACCGTGCTGGCCGAATATGCGCTGTCGAAGCACACCGAGGTATACGGCACGGTCGATTTCGCGCGCGGCAACGGCGCGTTCGCGGCCGACTATCCGGGCGCCACCAACCGGCTCACCGGCAAGGTCGACCAGATCGGCAGGACCAACAACGTCGGGGCCGCGATCGGCCTGCGCCAGATGTTCTGACGACGGCGCGCGCGGCGTTCGCGCATGAAAAAACGCGTGGCGACCGGTGCCGCCACGCGTCGTGGATCGAAACGCGGTTGCCCGGTTCGGGCAGCCGCGCATGGCGGTCAGAAATCGAACCCGGGCCCGCCCGCACCCGGTCCGCCCGGCACCGCGGCCGGCGCTGCATCTTTCGGCGCTTCGAACACGGTCGCGTCGGTCGTCAGCAGCAGCCCCGCGACCGATGCCGCGTTCTGCAGCGCCGTGCGCGTGACCTTGGTCGGATCGAGCACGCCCGACTCGACGAGGTCGCCGTACTCGCCCGTCTGCGCGTTGTAGCCGAAGTTGCCCGTGCCTTCCGCGACCTTCGCGACGACCACGCTCGCTTCCTCGCCAGCGTTCGTGACGATCTGGCGCAGCGGTTCCTCGAGCGCGCGCAGCACGATCTTGACGCCCGCGTCCTGGTCGGCGTTCGCGCCCTTGAGTGCGCGGATCGCCTGCCGCACGCGGATCAGCGCGACGCCGCCGCCCGGCACGATGCCTTCCTCGACGGCCGCGCGCGTCGCGTGCAGCGCGTCGTCGACGCGGTCCTTTTTCTCCTTCACTTCGATCTCGGTCGCGCCGCCGACCTTGATCACCGCGACGCCGCCCGCGAGCTTGGCCACGCGTTCCTGCAGCTTTTCACGATCGTAGTCGGAGGTCGCTTCCTCGATCTGCACGCGGATCTGCTTCACGCGGGCCTCGATGTTCTTCGCGTCGCCCGCGCCGTCGATCACGGTCGTGTTTTCCTTGCCGACCTCGATGCGCTTGGCCTGGCCGAGTTCGGCGAGCGTCGCCTTCTCGAGCGTGAGGCCCGTTTCCTCGGCGACGACCTGGCCGCCGGTCAGGATCGCGATGTCTTCCAGCAGCGCCTTGCGGCGATCGCCGAAGCCCGGCGCCTTGACCGCGACCGTCTTCAGGATGCCGCGGATGTTGTTCACGACCAGCGTCGCGAGCGCTTCGCCTTCGACGTCTTCCGCGATGATCAGCAGCGGCCGGCCCGACTTCGCGACCTGCTCCAGCACCGGCAGCAGGTCGCGGATGTTCGAGATCTTCTTGTCGTGCAGCAGGATGTACGGGTTCTCGATCTCGGCGATCTGCTTGTCGGCGTTGTTGATGAAGTACGGCGACAGGTAGCCGCGGTCGAACTGCAGCCCTTCGACGACGTCGAGCTCGTCGGCGAGCGACTTGCCGTCCTCGACGGTGATCACGCCTTCCTTGCCGACGCGATCGATCGCCTCGGCGATGCGCTGGCCGATCGATTCCTCGCCGTTCGCGGAGATCGTCGCGACCTGCGCGATTTCCTTGCTGGTGGTGGTCGGCTTGCTGATCTTCTTCAGCTCGTCGACGGCCGCTGCCACCGCCTTGTCGATGCCGCGCTTCAGGTCGAGCGGGTTGAGCCCGGCCGCGACGTATTTCTGGCCTTCACGCACGATCGCCTGCGCGAGCACGGTGGCCGTCGTCGTGCCGTCGCCGGCGGCGTCGCTGGTGCGCGACGCGACTTCCTTCACGAGTTGCGCGCCGATGTTCTGCAGCTTGTCCGCGAGTTCGATTTCCTTCGCGACCGACACGCCGTCCTTGGTGACGACGGGCGCGCCGAAGCTGCGTTCGAGCACGACGTTGCGGCCCTTCGGCCCGAGCGTGACCTTCACCGCGTTCGCGAGAATGTTGACGCCTTCGGTCAGCTTCGCACGTGCGACGTCGCTGAAAATGATTTCCTTCGCTGCCATGATTGCACTCCGTTATTGATTGACGACCGCGACGATGTCTTCCTCGCGCAGCACGAGGAATTCATTGCCGTCCACCTTGACCGCCTGGCCCGCGTACTTGCCGAACAGCACGCGTTCGCCGACCTGCAGGTCGGGCACGATGCGCTGGCCGTCAGCGTCCTTGCGGCCGGGGCCGACGGCGATCACTTCGCCCTGGTCGGGCTTTTCCGCGGCGCTGTCGGGGATCACGATGCCCGAGGCGGTGGTGGTTTCCTGGTCGAGTCGCTTCACGATGACCCGGTCGTGCAAGGGGCGTAGGCTCATCTGTCCGTCCTGTTCTGTTGTGTCGAAATTGGCTGGCACTCTTTAGCAGAGAGTGCTGACGAGTATAAAAACGCGTGGCGGCGCGATCCAATAACGGATTCCGAAATGCATTTGCGTGCAGGCGCTATGGACGCGCTTGCCGCGACGATGCAGCCCATGCGTCGATTCCGGGAAAGCATTCGCGCCGTCATGCAAAGCACGTGCTGCCGGCTATTGCGCGTCGGCCTGCTGCGCGGCCGGCGTGCAAACCGGGTGGATCGTCGCGCCGGCGAGCACGCGCTTCACGAACGGAATCGAGTCGGCAAGCGATGCGTTGACGGTGCCGTTGTGTTCGCGGCCCGCATACAGGTGCGCCTCGACCGTCGTGCCCGCCGCGCACGCATCCTTCGCAAGCGCGAGCTCGAGCGGTGCGAGCCCGTCGTCCGCGCCCGCGCCGATGAACACGGGCGTGGCGATCTTCAGCGTCGGATATTTCAGGTATTCGTCCCACCACGTCTTCAGACGCGCATCGCCGCCCGGCTTCACGGCGTTCGCGTGGGTGAGGTGCGCGAGCGCCGCATCGTCCTCGAGCGACGCGAGGCAACCGATGCGCGCCTGTTCGAGGATCGGCAGCGCGGTGTCGGTCAGCACTTCGTCCGCGCGCAGCGACGGGTCGATCTGCTGCGCGGACAGCACCGAGTAGAACTGGTACGCGAGTGTAGGATCGACGCGCTCGGGATCGCGCCGGTATGCGGTTTCGAACTTCGGGAGCGACGCGAGCGTGGCGCGCGACGCGTTGTAGATCGTCCCGGTCGCGACGGTCGCGCGGATCGCGAGCTCCGGTGCATAGACGGGTGCGTAGCCGGCCGCCGCGAATACGGCCGAGCCGCCCTGCGACTGGCCGACGAGCACGACTTCGTTCGCGAGGCCCGGCACGCCGCCCAGCACCGCGCGCACGCTGTCGAGCAGCGTGTAGCTGTTCGAGCGGTTGTTGAGCTGCGGATTCGGGCCGGGTGTGCCGAGCCCCTGATAGTCGGTCGCGACGACCGCGAATCCTTGTTGAAGCCATGCGTTCAGGTAGCGCACGTCGCGATACGAGCGGCCGAACCACGACGGCGCGCAGATGTCGGCCATCCCGAATGTGCCGTGTGCCCACGCGACGATCGGCCAGCCGCCGGCCGGCGGCGTACCACGCGGCACGAACAGCGCGCCCGATACGGCGATCGGCGCGCGGCCGCCGACGCCGTCGGTCGACGCATACAGGACGCGCAGTTGCCGTCCGGCGCTCGCGAGCCCGAGCGTCGCGGGCAGTGCTTCGGTGCGCAGCAGCACGCCGGGCGTCGCCGGAACGTCGCGGTCCCACGTGTAGAACGCGGATACGCGACCGTCGCCCTGCAACGGATCGGGCGCGGGAACGCGGCCGGGCGAAGCCGCATGCGAAACGAGGGACGGCACGGCGAGCGCCGAAACCAGCAGCGTGCGCGCAGCGAAGCCGCGCAGGGGGAGGAGCGTCATGGTCGGATGGAGGTCGGTGAGATCGGATCGGACACGCCGGGCAGTGCCCGGCGCGGGCCGACCACGACGCAAGTTTTGAACCAGCGCGGGCGCAGCGGGGAGCCGCACGCGCGGCGTGCGGCACGACGGGGAAACGCCCGCGCGCGGCGTGCGGCGCGCGCAGGCGCCGGCTGCGTCTCGCGCAGCAATCCGGGCTCGCCGGTTGTTGCTCCCGCAACAGATGCCGACACACGTATCGCGCCGCGCGGTTCGTCCACGGCGCGCACATGGCACGCCCGCGCGGTGGCGCACGCATGCGACGCTCGCGTGCCCGGCTGGCACGATTGCTGCTGATCCGGTTGCCGTGCGTCGCGGCGTTGCGACGCGAGCCCATCCGTCCACCCGATCAAGGAAACCGTACTCATGTCCGTCACCCAAGCCATCGACAGCGGCGAACTCGTGGCATTCGTCGAGCGCGCCACGCGCGAATTCGCGCAGGCCGCGCGCGTGCTGAAGGAAACGCGCACGCTGTCCGCCACCAACACGTTCCAGGCGTTTCAACGCGTGCCGGGCACGGAACTCGTCGTCGCGCTGTCGGCGCCGAGCCCGTGGGCCGCGTCTCAGGAGATCCAGCCGGTCGTCGTGACGCTCGACGGCGACGTGCTGCACGGCGATGCGCGCGCTGGCGCCAACGGGCCGCGTTATGCGGGCGTATTCCGCGAGGTAGCGGAAGTCGACGTCGTGATTCACGTGCACGGCCCGTACCTCGGCGCGTGGGCGAGCGCGCATCGTCCGCTGCCGATCCGCTATGCGCCGGCCGCGCGCTACACGAGGGCCCGCGAGATTCCGGTCTACGTCGATCGCCGTCCCGGCGAACCGCGCTTCATCGTCGACACGATCCGGCGCGACCCCGAAGTCCCGGCGATCATCGAGGCGAACGGCGGCGCGACGTTCTGGGGCAAGTCGATTCTCGACGTGTCGAAGTACATCCTGATCCTCGAGGAAGCCGCGTATTTCCAGGCGCTCGCGGAACCGCTCGGCGGCTCGCTCGAATTCGGCCCGGGCGCGCTCGAGCAGCAATGGAAGATGACCGGCCTCGCGTGACGCCGCGCCGCGGGCGGCGCAATCCGGCCGCCGTCATACCGATAGCTCGATGAATTGGTTCCTGGCCGGCGCGCGCCTTGCTATCGTCGAACCTCTCCCGTTCAACACGCCGGTCGTGCCATGGCCATCTTCAGCTTGCCGGACCCGACTTCGCATGCGATCACGATCCGTGCGAAGGCACTGACGTTCGACGATCCCAAATCGCGGGTGCTGCTCGAACGCATCCAGCTCGTCGCGCCGAGCGATGCGACGGTGCTCGTCACCGGCGAGAGCGGCACCGGCAAGGAGCTGATCGCGCGCCTCGTGCACGCGTTGAGCGAGCGCCGCGACGGCCCGTTCGTCGCGGTCAACTGCGGTGCGTTCTCGGAGACGCTGATCGAGAGCGAGCTGTTCGGCCACGAGCGCGGCGCGTTTACCGGCGCGATCAACAGCCAGCCAGGCTGGTTCGAATCCGCGAATCGCGGCACGCTGTTTCTCGATGAAGTGGGCGACCTGCCGCTGTCCGCGCAGGTCAAGCTGCTTCGCGTGCTGCAGGAGCGCGAGGTGACGCCGGTCGGCTCGCGCAAGACCGTGAAGATCGACGTGCGGCTCGTCGCGGCCACCAACGTGAATCTCGAAGCCGCGGTGCGCGCGGGCAATTTCCGCGAGGACCTGTACTACCGGCTCAACGTCGTGAAGCTGAGCCTGCTGCCGCTACGCGAGCGGCCCGGCGACATCGCGCCGCTGATCGAACACTTCATCGACACCTATGCGAAGCGGCTGCGTGTGACCGCGCCGACGCTGACGGACGCCGCGCGCGCACGGCTGCACACGCACGCGTGGCCCGGCAACATCCGCGAACTCGAGAACGTGATCCATCATGCGGTGCTGATCTGCGCGGGCGGCGCGATCGACGTCGGCGACCTGCAGTTCTCGGCGCTGTCGCTCGCGCCCGACATGGCCGATTCACCGGGCGCGGCCGCCGCACCGCCGCGCCGTGCGCGCGACGTCGCCGAAGCGACCGACGCGCTGCGTCACGCGGTGATCGAGCTGCTGGATCTCGGCACGCCGGCGCTGTGGCAGCACATCGAGGACACCGTCTACCGCAGCGTGTTCGACTACAGCGAGCACAACCAGCTGCGCATGTCGCGCCTGCTCGATCAATCGCGCAACATCGTGCGCGCACGGCTCGCGCAGCTCGGCATCCTGAAGCCGCGCGATGCGGGTGGAGCGGGCGACGCGGGCGACGCCGACGCGCGGCTGCGCCGTCAGGCGTGATCGCGCCAGCGCAGCGCGCGCTGTGCGACCCGCTCGCATACCGCGCTCATCCCGACGGCCAGCGCCGTCACGCCCAGCACGCACACCAGTAGCACGTCGGCGCGCGCACCGGCCTGCGCGTTCTGCATCAGGCTGCCGACGCCGGCCCCCGTGTTGAACAGCAGCTCGCTGCTGGTCGCGGTGATCCACGCGAACGGCACGGCCTGCAGCACGCCCGCGAACAGGTCGGGCAATGCGCCCGGAATCAGCACGTCGCGCCACAAGCCGATCCGGCTCAGGCGATACGACCGCGCGAGTTCGACGTAGCGCGGATCGACGCGGCGCAGCCCGTCGAAGCTGGCGGTGGTCATCGGGTAGAACGCGGCGAGCGCGATGATGAACACCTTCGCGAATTCGCCGGTGCCGGCCCACAGGCTCAGCAGCGGAATCAGTCCGAGCAGCGGCACGTAGCGCAGTGCCTGGAAGGCCGGCTCGGCGAGCTTGCGCGCGAGCGGCGAACGCGCCATCGACGCACCGAACACGAGCCCGAACGCGACGCCGACTCCGAGCCCGAGCGTCGTGCGGCGCAGGCTCGCGCCGAGATCGGTCGCGAGTTCACCGCTGCGTGCGAGTTCGAGCAGCGCGGCGCCGACCTGCTGCAACGGCACGAACGCGTATTGATGAGCCGCGTCGCCGGACGACGCGTATTGCCATGCGGCAACCAGCAGGGCCGGCACGACGAAGCCGCGCGCGCGGCGGCGCAGCGGGGCGAACGAGAAAGCGCGGGTAGCGAAGGTCATGCCGAAGCGTATCCAGTCAGGGTCAGCGTGTGGGCGTCTGCCAGCGCAATGCGTAGCGCTGCACGAGCGCGATCGATCGGTCGAGCGCGAAGCCGATCAGCCCGATCGCCGCGACGTCGACGAGCACCACGTCGAGCCGCAGCATCTGCCGGGCAAGTTCCATCATCTGGCCGATCCCGCTGTCGGCGCTGAGCAGTTCGACCGCAACGAGCGCGAGCCACGCGCGCGCCAGCGCGATTCGCACGCCGGTCAGCAGCGGCGGCAGCGCGGCCGGCAGCAGCACGTCGCGCAGCAGCGCGAAGCGGCCGAGCCCGTAGTGGCGCGCCGTCTCGACGAGATCGCGCGGCGCGTCGTGCACGCCCGTGTATGCGGCCAGCGCAACCGGGAAGAACACGGCCTTGCCGACCACGACGAGCTTCAGCGGTTCATCGACGCCGATCAGCAGGATCAGCAGCGGAATCAGCGTGAGCGTCGGCACCTGCCGCAGCAGGTCGAACGTCGGCCGCAGATAGTCGGAGAACAGTCGGCTGCGCGCGAGCAGGATGCCGAACGCGGCGCCGCCCGTCGCGCCGATCGCGAAGCCGAGCGCGAGGCGATGCAGCGTGATCAGCAGGTTGTCGCGCAGCTCGCCTGTGTCGAGCAGCGTGCGCAGCGTCGCCGCGAGGCGCTCGGGCGGCACGACGAGCTGCGGCGGAAACCAGCGCTGCGCGCTCGCGAGCCACCACAGCGCGGCGAACGCGACGGGCGTGATCCACCACAGCGCGTGTTCGCCGAGCCGCGCGATGCCGGGCAGGCGGATGGCGCGCAAGCCGTTCGGCGCGAGGGCGCGCATCGGCATCAGCGGCTCGCGACGCGCGCGGCGTCGGCGCGCCAGTAGCCGTCGAGGCCGAGCTGCTTGAGCGCGGTCGACACGAAGGTCGGCGCGAGCAGCGCGTTCACGTCGACCGGCACGGAAGTCAGGCCGGCCTGGCGGCTGTATGCGATCACGTCGCGATAGTGGCCGGTCAGCGCCGGCGTGAAGAGCGGCGTCCATTGCTCCTTCCACGGCGTCGCTTCGTCCGCGTATTCGCGGCGGACGATGCTTTCCGGCTGGCCGGACGCGCTCAGGATCTTCACGTACGCGTCGCGGTTCTGCGGCTGCGAGATCCAGTGCGCGGCACGGACGTAGGCCGTCGCGACGAGCTGCGTGATGTCGGGGTAGCGCCGCACGAAATCGTCGGACGCCCACAGTTCCGCGCGCATCTTCCAGTCGTCGGGCGCGGTCTTGGTCGACCAGATGATCTTGCCGACCTGCTTGTCGACGAGCGAATACGCGTCGGACAGCGTGAACAGGCCGTCGACGCGGCCGGCCGCGACGGCCGCCGCGCCGGCCTGCGGATCGAGGTTGTAGATCTTGAAGTCGGACAGCTTCAGCCCGTTCTCGGCGAGCAGCTTGCCGAACGTGACTTCCCACGGCCGGCCGCGGTTGAGCGCGATGCGCTTGCCCTTGAGGTCGACGATCGATTTCGCGGTCGAGCCGGCCGGTACGACGAGATACGTGTTGCTGCCGCCGCCGCCGGGCACGATCAGGCGCGTGTGCGTGCCCGATGCGTTGACGACGACCGACGGCAAATCGCCGTAGCCGGCGAAATCGATGCTGCCGTTCGTGAATGCCTCGTTGACGAGCGTGCCGACCGCCGCGGTCGACACGGGCACCCATTGCAGCTTCACGTGCCGTGCTGCCAGCGCTTTTTCAAGCGACTTGTCGGTGTCGATCAGTGCGGAGGCGCCCGCGTATTGCGTCTTGCCGCCGCTCGAATACGCGACGACGGCGATGCGCACGACCTTGGGGGCGTCTTCCGCATGCGCGGCCGGTGCCGTGAGCGCCGCCGCGGCCAGCGGCAGCGCGGCGAGCAGCGCGCGTAGCGGGCGGCGCAGCGAAGCGAGGGAGAGCGTGTGTTTCATGATGGTCCAGGACAGTGAACGGTAAAGGGGCTCATGCGCGCTTCTGCAGCGACGGCCGCAGCACGTCGGCAAGCGGGCGCGGGTCGATCCAGTCGGCGACATCGAAGTCCGCTTCCAGAAAGCCGTGGGCATGCAGGAACGTCTTGAACTCGTCGAGCGCGGCGATCGATTCGTCGTCGAGATTGACGCCGAGATGGCGGTGCAGCTGGTTGCCGTACGCGGCGCGCACCCAGTCGATCGACGACGCGGTTTCGCCGGCCACGTAGTGCGCGGTTTCGTCGGGATGCGCGCTCGCCCACTCGCCGGCGGCGACCACGAGCTTCAGGAAGCCGGCGACGATGTCCGGATGGTTCGCGAGCACGTCCGCGTTGACGGTCAGCGGGCGCGGCGTGCCGTTGTTGTTGCGGATCGAGCGCTCCGGATGGAAGCCGATGTCGATCACGACGTGCGCGCCGATCAGTTGCGCGATCTCGAGGCCCGTCGAGCCTTTCACGTAGATCGCGTCGACTTCGCCGCGCAGCAGCGCACCGGCTTCGGCCGCATAGAGCGCGCGGCTCGAGAAGCCTTGCGGCGACGCGAACAGGTTCGCCGCGCGCGCCGGCCCGACGGCCTGCAGCGTGCGTGCGCGCACGTCGACGAGTTCGACGTCGCGCGTGGTCAATCCGTCGAGGCTCAGCGCATTGACGAAGCCGCGCAGCGCCGACGCGCGAAAGATGTCGATGCGATCGTCGGGGCGGCTCGGAATCGCGATCCGGCGCCCGCGCAACGCCTTCACGGAGCGGATGCCCGACTCGGGGCGCGCGAGGATCAGCTGCGATTCGTCGACCCACGACAACCCGATCACGCGCGTATTCGCGTCGTTCGAGCGCGCCCACATCGCGGGGATGCTGCCGCCCTGGCGAAACGACTGCGCGAGCGTGTGGTCGCTGATCGACGACACGTCGTGCCGCGTGGCGCCGCGCGGCGAGCGGATCGCGACGCCGTCGGCCGACGTCTCGCCGTTGAGCCAGCCGAGATGCACGGCGATGCCGAGCGGCGTCGGTACCGGCGATCGGGCGTACCAGAACGTCTGCTGCTTGTCCGATGACGAATCGGGCCTGTCTGTCATGTGTGAGATTCCCCTGTCTGGGTAAGCGTGGTCGAGGCGCGGTGTCGCACGCGCGGGCCGTTCCACATTGCAAGTTCCGGGCCAGTGAACGGAAACGGCCGTGCGGCAAGCGCAGCGGGCATCGCGCGCGATGCGTGGCGCGTCGGCCCGCGCATCGCCTGTTGCGTGAGCAACAGTCGCATCGAGTGCTGTTGCGCATGCAGCACCGGTGCGGCCGGTGCAGCAGCACCGCGCCGCCTCGTGTTCGCGATGCCGGCAACCTCGGGCGCGTTCCTGCCGTTTGCCGCCGACGCCCGGCCCGCAAGGCGTCGCGCGCGCTCGTCGGTCGCTTCGCAGGTCGGCGAGCGCGCGCGTTGGCACACCGCGTGCTTAACAGCGCTGCATACGCGCGGCACGCCGGTGCCGCACGCAATCCGAACGGGCCGACAAGGAGAATCCCGATGGCTGTTGAATTTCTGTGGCGCCTGCCGATGCACGGCGACGGCCGGCGCGCACACGACCTGCATACGCGCGGCGAGTGGAACCGCCAGCGCGCAGCGCGCGTTGCGCCGAAAGTCGACGACGACGATTTCGGCTACATCGACTACCTGTCGCAAGTCGCGCGTGCGGCCGATATCGCCGGCTTTCACGGCGCGCTGATTCCGATCTTCCGCTTTACCGAGGAGCCGTGGGTCGTCGCGGCCGCACTGGCGCGCGAGACGCGCCGGCTGCGACTGCTGATCGCGCTGCAGCCGCATTTCGTGCATCCCGTCTATGCGGCGCAGATGGCCGCGAGCCTGCAGCGGATCAGCCGCGGCCGCGTCGAGTGGAACGTCGTCACGGGCGGCGGCGGTCCCGACCAGCGCGCGTACGGCGACTTCATCGATCACGACAGCCGCTATGCGCGCACCGACGAATTTCTCGACGTCGTGAAGGGCGTCGCGGCCGGCGCGCCGTTCACGTTCGACGGCCGCTTCTATCGCGTCGAAGCCGGCGGGCTGCTGCCGCCGCTGAGCGGCCAGACACCGCCGCGGATCTATCTGGCCGGCGCGAGCGATGCCGCGCTCGCGGTCGCCGCGAAGCACGGCGACGTGCACCTGAGCTGGGGCGAGCCGCTCGCGAAGCAGAAGGAGGTGATCGATGCGGCGCGCCGCGCGCTCGACCGCCAGAACGCCGAGCGCGACCTGCGCTTCGGCATGCGCATCGACATCCTGGCGCGCGAGACCGAGGAGCAGGCGTGGGCCGAGCTGCGGCAGATGTTCGCGACCGTGAGTGCGTCGACGCACAACGGCTTCGGCGGGCGCGGCGAGTCGGAATCGGTCGGCGCGAAACGTCAGTTCGCGCTGCACCAGGGCAACACGCAGCACTTCGACGACCTGATCGTCGGCCCGAACCTGTGGGCCGGGATGTCGCAGATCCGCGGCGGCCCCGGTTGCGTGATCGTCGGCAGCCACGAGCAGGTAGCCGAGCGGCTGGCGGAATACGTCGACATCGGCGTCTCGACGTTCATCCTCGCGAGCAACCCGCATCTGGAAGAGGCGTACCGCGTGGGCGAGGAAGTGCTGCCGCTCATCGACGGCGCGCTGAACGCACGCGGCACGCAGGCGGCGCTGCGCGTGGCCGGCGCCTGAGCGCGGCGGTGGGCCTGCACATTCAAACGACAAGGACACTCACCATGACGACACTCGCTGCGCAGGCCACGGCTTGCGACGCACTCTGGTACACGCGCTGCCCGGTGCCGACCGCGCTCGGCATCGCCGTGCATCGCGGCTGGTTCGACGAGGAGTTCGGGCCGGACGGCATCGCGCTGCACTCGCTGCAGGAGACGGCCGACGCCGACAAGCGCGAATCGCATTTCGATCACAGCCTGCCGCACTCGTTCCGGCAGGGCGGCAACATTCCCGCGCTGTGGGCGCGGGCTCGCGGCGCCGATACGCGCGTGATCGGCCTGTCGTGGACCAACGAATTCCAGGCGATCGTCACGCTGCCCGAGCGCGGCATCCGCACCGCGCGCGATCTGCGCGGCCGGCGGCTCGGGTTGCCGCGCCATCCGATCAGCATCGACTTCTGGCGCGCGGCCGCGTTGAAGGGGTTCCTGAGCGCGCTCGAACTGGAAGGGCTCGGCCACGGCGACGCCGAATGGGTCGACCTGCCCGACACGCACGAGCGCCGCACCGGGCCCGCGTCGTTCACGCGCGGCCCGCACGAGTACGGGCTCGAGATCGCGGCACTCGTGCGCGGCGAGGTCGACGCGGTGTTCGTGAAAGGTGTCGAAGGGCTCGAAACCGTGCACCTGATCGACGCGCAGGTCGTCATCGATCTCGGCGCGCACCCCGATCCGCTGGTGCGGATCGGCAACGGAACGCCGCGCACGCTGACCGTCGATCGCGCATTGATCGATGCGCGCCCCGATCTCGTGAGCCGCTTCCTGTCGGTCGTGGTCGGTGCGGGCGACTGGGCCGCGCGCCATCCGGCGGAGACGGTCGCCTATATCGGCCGCGAAACGCGCGCGTCCGACGAGTGGGTGCGCTACGCGTACGGCGCGGACGTGCACCGGCATCTGGAAACGGGGCTCGCGCCGACGTCGATCGACGGACTGGTCGCGTTCAAGGATTTCCTCGTCGAGTGGGGCTTTCTCGAACGCGATTTCGATGCGCGCGCATGGATCGATCCGGCGCCGTTCACGCAGATCGACCGGCATCGCCATGCGTGGGTCGCGTAGCGCGCCGCGGCGCGTCATTGCAAGGAGTCGAACATGACAGGACTGGCGATCGAATACGGCGTGCCGCCGGCGCGCCGGCACGCGGCGCGCACGGCCGCCGCGGTTGCGGTGCCCGCGACACGGCTGCCGCCGGCGGTTCCGCCTGCGCGCAAGGACGTGCGGCCTGCGCAGCCGGGCGCTTGGCGCGGCGCGGGCGCGATTGCGCTCGCCGTCGCGGCGCTGCACGCGGGCATCGCGCTATTGGCGGCGCGTGCGCCCGCCGAGCCGCCCGTGCAACCGCCGAGGCCACTGCCGATGACGGTCGAGTTGACGCGGCCGCCCGAACCGTTGCCGCAGGCCGTACATCCGCCGCCGCCGGTCGTGCCGCCGAAGCCGTTGAACCAGGCGCCGACCCCGCCGAAGCCGCGTGCGGCCGTTGCGCATCAGGCGGCCGCTCCGGCTGTCGTGCCCGCGGTGGCGCGCGACGCATCGACTGCTGCACCGGCACAGGTCGCCGCAGCGCCTGCCATCCCGAACCCGGCGCCCGTCTCCGCCGCGCCGGCCGCACCCGTGCGCGAATCCGCGCCGATCGGCGACGCGGCATACCTGCGTAACCCGGCACCCGACTATCCGGCGTTCGCGCAGGACCAGGGCTGGGAAGGGCGCGTCGTGCTGCGCGTGCACGTGCTCGCGAACGGCACGCCAGATTCCGTCGAGGTCCGCACGAGCAGCGGCCGCCGCGTGCTCGACAACGCGGCGGTGGCCGCCGTGAAGCGCTGGACGTTCGTGCCCGCGAAGCGCGGCGACGAAGCGGTCGACGGCTGGGTCAACGTGCCGATCGATTTCAAGCTGGGCTGACCCGCCGGGCGGCTCGCCACATTTTTCAAGGAACTCACATCATGACCGGTATCCCGACCACCTTCATCGTCCAGGGCGCGCTCTGGCTGCTCGTCGTCTTCTCCGTCGTCACGTGGACGCTGATCGTCGTCAAGGCGATCCAGAGCCTGCGGTCGAGCGCGCGCAACCGGCGTTACGTCAGCGCATTCTGGGCCGCGAACAGCTTCCACGACGCGGCCGCGCTCGACGGAGCGAACAGCCCGGTCGGCGAACTCGCCGCGACGGGCTTCGACGCGCTGCGGCGTGCCGACGAGAGCAGCGCGCACGATCTGGAACACAGCTGGAGCCGCCACGACCTGCTCGAACGCCATCTGCGCCAGCAGATCCACAATGCGCGCCGACGCGAGGAAGCGGGGCTCGCGGTGCTCGCGTCGATCGGCAGCACCGCGCCGTTCGTCGGCCTGTTCGGCACCGTGTTCGGCATCATCCATGCGCTGACCGCGATCACGCACAGCGCGTCGGCGAGCATCGACGTCGTTGCCGGGCCGATCGGCGAGGCGCTCGTCGCGACCGGGATCGGCATCGCGGTCGCCGTGCCGGCCGTGCTCGCGTATAACTTCTTCGTGCGTCGCGTGAAGGCCGCGTCGGCCGACCTCGATGCGTTCGCGACCGACTTCGTCACGCTCGCGCAGAAGGCCGGCTTCCGCGTGCCGGCCGCCGCGCCTGGCGCCGCGCCGGCACGCCGTTCCGACGACACCCGCCAGGAGGCGTTCGCATAATGGCCTTCTCGTCTTCTTCCGACAACGACGACGTGCTCAGCGAAATCAACATCACGCCGCTCGTCGACGTGATGCTCGTGCTGCTCGTCGCCTTCATCGTCACCGCGCCGCTGCTCAACAACGCGGTACACGTGAATCTCCCGAATACCGTCGCTACCGCGCCGGCCGACCGCAAGCCGAACGTCACCGTGAGCGTCGACGCCAAGGGCATCGTGTATCTCGACAAGCGCGCGGTCGCGCTCGACACGGTGCCGGCCGAGCTGGCCGCGCTGAAGGCCGGCCGCCCCGACGTCGCGCTCGACCTGCAGGCCGACGAGCACGTGCCGTACGGCACCGTCGCGAAGCTGATGGCCGCGATCGAGCACGTGGGCATCACGCGGCTGTCGGTGCTCACCGCGCCGCGCGGCTGACGCGCCTTTCAAGACTTCCTTTGCGAACGCATCCATGAGCACCACGGCTTCACACAACGTCCAGTCGATCTGGTACACGCGCTGTCCGGTACCGACGCCGCTCGGCATTGCCGCGCATCTCGGCTGGCTCGACAGCGAATTCGCCGGCGACGGCATCACCGTACGCGCATTGCAGGAAAGCCAGCACGCGGCGCTGCATCACGCGCACGTCGATCATTCGCTCGACAACGCGTTCCGGCAGGGCGGCAGCATTCCCGCGCTCTGGGCGCGCGCGTCCGGCGCCGACACGCGTGTGGTCGCGCTGACCTGGGTCGACGAGGCCCAGGCGATCGTCGCGCTGCCGGAAGCCGGCCTGACGCGGCCGAAAGACCTGCGCGGGCGCCGCATCGGCCTGCCGCGCCGCGACGGCGAGCGCATCGACATCTTCCGCGCGGCGGCGCTGCGCGGCTTCGTCAGTGCGCTGTCGCTCGACGGGCTCGGCCCCGGCGACGTCGAATGGGTCGACGTACCGGCGTCGAACCTGCGCGCGCCGGTGTCGACCCCCGCGACCCGCGACGCGGCATTCAGCCATCCGGCGAGCCTGTCGAGCCGGCGGCTCTATGCAGCCGAAGCGGCCGCGCTGGTGCGCGGCGAGGTCGATGCGATCTACGTGAAAGGCTCGCTCGGGCTCGAAACCGCGCACCTGATCGGCGCGCAGCCGGTCGTCGACATCGGCTTTCATCCCGATCCGCAGATCCGCATCAACAACGGTTCGCCGCGGCCGCTGACCGTCAACGCAGCGACGCTCGAGCGCCATCCCGACATCGTCAGCCGCTTCCTCGCGCGCGTGACCGATGTCGAGGGCTGGGCGCGCGAGCACGAAGAGGAAGTGCTCGGCTATCTCGGCCGCGAGACGGGGTCGGGCCACGACTGGCTGCGGCTTGCGTATGGTACCGACGTCCACCGGCGGCTGCGCACGGATCTCGACGAAGCGTCGATCGCCGCGCTCGACGATTTCAAGCGTTTCCTGGTCGACTGGCGGTTCCTGCCCGGCGACTTCGACGTGCACGCGTGGATCGACCGGCGTGCGCTCGACGGCATCGCGGCATCGTTTTGCGACGCCGCGCGGTGAGCGTGCCGGCACGCGTCGCCGGCGCATGGCGGCGCGAGCGCTTCACCGGCGGCTTCATGCTGCTCGCGCTCGCGAGCGGCACGACGATCAGCATGGCGCAGCTCGCGACGACGTTGTATGCGCTGGCACTCGGCGTCGACAGCGCGCGGCTCGGCGTCATCGCCGCGATGGAGCCCCTCGGCATTGCACTGATGACCCTGCCTGCCGGGCTGCTCGTCGCGCGCTACGGCGCGCGGCGCGTGTACTTCGCCGCGAGCATGGGGCCGATGCTGCTCAATCTCGTCGTGCCGTTGACCGGCGCGTGGCCGCTGATCGCGCTCACGCAGGGGCTGATCGGGCTGTGCATCCCGTTCCGGATCGTGTCGATCAACGGCGTATTCCTTGCGCGTCTCGCGCAGATCGGCCTCGCGCGCGCGGGCTGGTATCGCGCGGCCATGTCGGTCGGAACCGGCATGGCGGGGCCGTGGCTCGCGAGCTGGCTGATCGGCGCGCACGGCGCGGTCGCGACGTTCTGCGCGGCGGCGGCGAGCTTCGCGGGCATGGCGTTGTTCAGCCGGATGCTGCTTGGCGACGCCGAGCCGCCGCCGCGCCGCGCACGGCATGAAACGGGCACGCTACGCGCGCTGCTCGCGCTCGCGTGGAGCCACGACGTGCGCGAGCAGCTCGTGCTGGAGGCCGTGAACAGCGCGACACGCTCGCTCGTCGGCACGTATACGGTGGTGCTCGCGATTCAGTCGCTCGGACTGTCGCAGACGCGCGCCGTCGCGCTGCTGACCTTGCAGGGTGCCGTTGCGGTGATCGCGTTGTTCGGGCTCGGCAATGTCGCCCAGCGGATGGCTGGGCGCCGTTGCCATGCGCTCGGTCTCGCAGGCGGCATCGCCGGGCTGCTCGCGCTCGGCCTCGCGCGCGACGCGTGGATCGTCGGCGCAGGGCTCGCCGCGCTGTGCGCCGGGTCATCGCTGCTGCATCTCGTCAACATGCAGCATCTGGGCCGCCACCCGGCCGACAAGAGCCAGGTGTCGAGCCTGTACAACCTCGCGTCGATGGCCGGCGCGTTCTGCGGCCCGCTGGCCGGCAGTGCGCTCGTGCCGGTCGTCGGATTGCAGGCCGTGTTTCTGTGCTGGCTGCCGGTGGTCGTGCTGGTGGCGTTCGCGCTGCGGTTCGCCGGGAGCCGTCGCGGTGCGGCGCAGCCGCTGCCTGCCAAGCTGTCCTGACGATCTTGGCTGCCGGTGTTGCGAGACCAGCAGTTTGCTTTCTTCCACAGATGCGTATGCAGCAACGCCGAAACCGTGCGCGTGCCGGCAGCCCCGTGCGACGGGCTTCTCGATGCTGGCATCCGAATTGCAATACAGAACCCGTGCGTCGCGCACGCACGTGCGTTCAACCGATCAAACAGGATGACTCATCGATGTTCAGGAAAAAACTAATCGTCACCGCGCTGGGGGGACTGCTGACGGGCGGCACCGTATCGTTGCCCGCATGGGCAGAGGATGGCGCGGCGACCGCGGGGGCGCCGGACGCGAAGCCGGCGCAACAGGCGTCGGACGACGCGACCGCGGCAGCGCCGAAGACCACCGGCGCGAATCGCGGGTCGACCGTACGCGAAGCGAATCTCGGCACGGTGACCGTGACCGCGCGCCGGCGCAAGGAGCGCATTCAGGACGTGCCGGTCGCGGTGAGTGCGCTGAGCGGCGACGCGATCAAGAACAACGAGTTGCGCGTGATCAACGACGTGACGAAGTACGTGCCGAACTTCAACGGACAATCGACCGAGGGCCGCGAACGGCCGCGCTGGTTCCTGCGCGGCGTCGGCAGCAACGATCCTTCGGACCTTTCGCTGAGCCCGATCGGCGTGTACTTCGACGACGTATACATCAACAGCGTGTTCGGGCAGGGCTTTCCGCTGTTCGACCTCGACCGCATCGAGGTGCTGCGCGGGCCGCAGGGCACGCTGTGGGGCAAGAATACCGTCGGCGGCGCGCTCAGCATCACGTCGCAGAAGCCGACCTTCGACGTGAGCGGCTACGGCAAGCTCGGCCTCGGCCAGTACAACAGCCGGCTCGCGGAAGCCGCGATCGGCGGTCCGATCGGCAAGAACGACGTGCTGGCCGCGCGCGTGTCGGTGTATCACGAGAATGCCGACAGTTTCTACACGAACACCGTGCAGCAAGGGCGCTTCGGCGGATTCCACGACAACGCCGTGCGCTTCCAGGTGCTGGCCGTGCCGACGTCCGACACCGATTTCCTGTTCAACATCCACGGCCGCAACTACACGGGCGGCGGCGATGCATGGCACGCGGAGGGCGCGGGTCGCGGCGGCGCGAACCAGTTCGGCTTCGTCGGGTCGACCGATCCGTACACGGTGTCGCTCAATGCGCCGTCGAGCGATCACATCTCGACTTGGGGTACGTCGCTCACCGCGCACTGGCGCATCAACCCGGCGGTGTCGCTGACGTCGATCACGGCATTCGAAGGGCTGCACCGCTGGTATCAGGACGACGAGGACTATTCGCCGTTCGATGCGGCACGCTCGCATGACCGCCTGTCGAGCCGCCAGTTCTCGCAGGAGTTCCGGCTCGAATCGCCGCAGAGCGAGCGGCTGAGCTGGCTGGTCGGCACGCACCTGTTTACCGAGCAACTGGCCGAGCAGGGCGCCGGCGGCGGCCTGCCGGGCGCGCCGTCGCCCGCGTTCTACCACCAGACCGACCTCACGCAGCACACGCAGAGCGCGGCGATCTTCGGCAGCGTCAAGTACCGTTTCACCGACCGTTTCAACGTGACGGGCGGGCTGCGTTACACGATCGAGCGCAAGACCATCAATCTGACGGGGCTGCAGGGCACGGGCAGCGTGACGTTCAGCGATCCGAACAGCTGGTGGTCGCCGTCGTCGGTGTCGTCGCCGCTCGCGGTCAGCGCGCAGCAGAACCAGACGAACACGTGGCGTGCGCCGACCTGGGATCTCACGCCGGAATATGCGCTCAGCAACAACGTGCGCGCGTATTTCCGCTATGCACGCGGTTTCCGCTCGGGCGGCTACAACGGCAACGCGTATACGCAGAGCACGGTGTCGACCGTGTCGCCGGAGTACCTGACCGACTACGAGGTCGGCATCAAGAGCGAGTGGTTCGACAAGCGGCTGATCGTCAACGCGAGCGTGTTCCACTACGACTATCGCGACATCCAGGTATTCGCGCTCGCGCCGAACCCGTTCGGCGGGCCGCCGGTGTCGACGTTGTCGAATGCGGGGCAGGGGCGCGCGGACGGCTTCGAGCTCGAGCTGAAGGCGCAGCCCGTCAACAGCCTGTACCTGTTCGCGAACCTCGGGATGCTGAACACGCGCTTCACGGAGTTCCGCTACGTGCCGACGGCCGTCGGCAACTCGTTCGCGCGTTCGCCGCATACGACGCTGAACGCGGGCTTCGACTATCGCGTGCCGGTGTCGTTCGGCACGTTGACGGCCGGGGGCGACGTGAACTACCGCAGCCGCGAATACTTCAGCGCGACGCGGCAGACGATGCCGCAGCTCTGGCAAGGCGGCTATACGGTGCTGAACGCGCATGTGTCGTACACGACGCCGAACCAGAAATACATCGTGACGGGCTACGTGACGAACCTGACGAACAAGGTTTACAAGAAGCTCGAGCTGCTGCCGTCGTATGGCGCGTATCCGGCGCTGTACGGCGATCCGCGCACGGTCGGGATCACGCTGACCGCGAAGATCTGACGCGCGGCGCATGCCGCGTCCGTTCGACGAACGGCGCAACGGTAACGTCGATCAGGTATCGGAACTTCGGACTGAACGGCAAGGGTGGGTTCATGCCTGCGTCGTTCGTCGGCGCGCGATACGTGTACACGACGGTGCGCGACGACGCGTCGACGCGTCGACGCGTCGACGCGACGACCGGCGTCGCGAAGCCGGCGATCCGGGGGCGTACGGGGATCCGGCACGGGTTCCGGGTGTGCCGGAAAGAAGGCGGCGGCGGCCGCCTTCATCCATCCGTTACGAAGCGACGCGAATCACGACCTTGCCGAAATGCTGGCCCGACTGCAGGTACGCATACGCTTGCGGCGCCTCGTCGAAGCCGAACACGCGATCGACCACCGGCCTGATCCGCTTCGCATCGACGAGCCGCACGACGTCGTCGAGCATCGCGCGGCTGCCGACCATGATCCCGTGCAGTTTCCGAATGCCGCCGATCAGCGACAGCAGCCCGAGTTCGGGGCCGCCGAACCCGCTGACGCCGCCGATCACCGACACGATGCCGCCCAGCCTCGTCGCGGCGACCGAGCGCGGCAGCGTGTCGTGTCCGCCGACTTCCACGACGAGATCCGCGCCCGCACCGCCGGTGAGCCGCAGCACTTCGTGCTGCCACTCGGGCGTCGCGCGATAGTTGATCGTTGCATCCGCACCGAGTGCGCGGGCGCGTTCGAGTTTCGCGTCGCTCGACGACGTGACGATCGTGCGCAGGCCCGCCGCATGCGCGAGCTGCAGTGCGACGATCGAGACGCCGCCCGTGCCGAGCAGCACGACGGTCGAGCCCGGCCCCGCGCAGCCGTCGGCGAACAGCGCGTTCCATGCGGTGATGCCCGCGCACGACAGCGTCGCCGCTTCGTCGTAGTCGAGATGCGCGGGAATCGCGACCAGCGCCGCTTCGTCGGACACGAAGTGCTCGGCGAGCACGCCGTCGAATTGCGCGCCGGGCGAACCGGAGACTTTCTGCGGCGTGGGCGGCCCGTCGATCCAGCGCGGGAAGTACGTGTTGATCACGCGATCGCCCGGCTTGAAGCGCGTGACGTCGCGGCCGGTTTCGACGACTTCGCCGGCGCCGTCGGCGACAGGAATCAGCGCGTCCTTGCCGATGCCGAGATAGTCGCCGCGCGCGAACATCAGGTCGCGGTAGTTCAGTCCTGCCGAGTGGATTTTCACGACGACGTCGGTCGGCCCGACGGGGCGACGCGTCGCGTCGATGCGCCGGAGCGCGGCGATGCCGTCCCCCGGTCTGATTTGCCATGCGTGCATGTCGACTCCTTTTTCGAGATAGACCGGACTATCATAGTGTTGCGCGTCCGGACGCATTGGCGATTATTCGGCCAACGATTGTCGCCGGCACGGATACAAACCTGTCATCCCATCGGAGTGGAACTGCATGGACGAGCGGCTGAGAGGCATCGCCGAATTTGTCGACGTCGTGGAGTCGGGCAGCTTCGCCGCGGCGGCGCTGCGCCTCGGCATGACGCGCTCGGCCGTGGCGAAGATCGTCGCGCGTCTCGAACAACGGCTCGGCGCGCGGCTCTTGCAGCGCACGACGCGCCAGCTCGGCTTGACCGACGAAGGGCTCGTCTATTACGAGCAGTGCCGGCGGTTGCTGGCCGAACTCGGCGAGACGGAGGCCGCGCTCGACGCGGGCCGGCGCGAGCCGACCGGGCGCGTGCGGATCAGCGTGCCCGTGCTGTTCGGCCGGCAATGCGTGGCGCCCGTCGTGCGGCGCATCATCGAGCGTTATCCGCGGCTTGAAATCGACGTGTCGTTCAGCGATCGCCTGGCCGACCTGGTCAACGATGGCTTCGACATCGCGGTGCGCATCGGCGAGCTTGCGGATACGAGCACGCTCGTCGGGCGGCGGCTTGGCGTACAGAGGATGGGCATTTGCGCATCGCCGGCGTATCTCGAACGTCACGGCCGGCCGACGGGATCCGACGAGCTCGCGTCGCACGTCGGCATCGCGTATTCGCGCGGCGGGCAGCCGACGCCGTGGCGGATCATCGGCCCGGACGGCGCGGTGCACGACCATCGCCCGGCCGGCCGCCTGCGGTTCGACGACCTGCTGGCGATCGCGGACGCGGCCGCAGCCGGCGCGGGCCTCGCGTGGCTGCCGTGCTGGCTGATGGCGCCGTACGTGCGCGACGGGCGTCTCGCGCTCGTGATGGACAGCGACAGCGTGTCGGGCGCCGAAGTGTTCGCGGTGCGGCCGGCGTCGCGCAACGTGCCGTCGAAGGTGCGCGTCGTCATCGATGCGTTCGTCGACGAGATTCCGCGCATGCTGGCATCGGACGACGCCGACGGCGAGCGCGTGCCGCGGCGCAGCGTTCACGCTACGTAGCGACGCCGCAGGATCGGGCGATGCGGAAGACGCGGACGACGGCGACCACACGCGTTTTCTGCGCCTGACGGACAATCGGTGCGGGTCGTGCATGCGCCGCGCGCGAGCGCGCTCGTCGGTTGCACGCGCACGTGGGCGCTGGAACTCGCCGGACACGGCGTGACGGTCAACGCGCTCGCGGTGGACGGCGGCGGTACCCTCGGCGGACGCAACTGACGCAACGCGTGCATGACGGCGCGAGTCGTCGATCAACGGGCGGCGTGCATATTCCTGCTCCCCGTTAGCATGTGACGAATCCGACTTTGGCCTCCGCGCGGGCGCCGCTAAGATCGCCGATCCGTAATCGAGCGTTCGACAAAATGAAAAAGTCCGCGTCGCCGTTGCATGCCTTCCGTTTCCGTGTCGTCTGCGCCGCGATTGCCGGCGTGTTGTCGCTCGCATCGTGCGGGGGCGTCGACAGCGATGCGCCGTCGCAGTCGGCCGCGACACCGCCGCAGGCCGCGAAGCGCCCGAACATCCTGTACATCATGGCCGACGATCTCGGCTACTCCGACATCCATGCATTCGGCGGCGAGATCAACACGCCGAACCTCGACGCGCTCGTCGCGTCGGGCCGCATCCTGTCGAACCACCACACGGGCACCGTCTGCGCGATCACGCGCGCGATGCTGATTTCCGGCACCGATCACCACCTCGTCGGCGAAGGCACGATGGGCGTGCCGACCGACGAGCGGCGCGGGCTGCCCGGCTACGAGGGCTACCTGAACGATCGCGCGCTGTCGTTCGCACAACTACTGAAGGACGCCGGCTATCACACGTACATCGCCGGCAAGTGGCACATCGGCTCGGGGATCGTCGGCAGTGCGACGGGCAGCGGACAGACGCCCGACCAGTGGGGTTTCGAGCGCAGCTACGTGCTGCTCGGCGGCGCGGCGACGAACCATTTCGCGCACGAGCCGGCCGGCTCGTCGAACTACACGGAAGACGGCAGCTACGTGCAGCCGGGCCAGCCCGGACAGCCGGGCGGCGCCGGCGGCAATCCGGCCGTGTTCTACTCGACGGACTTCTATACGCAGAAGCTGATCTCGTACATCGATGCGAACAGGCAGGACGGCAAGCCGTTCTTCGCGTACGCGGCCTACACGTCGCCGCACTGGCCGCTGCAGGTGCCGGACCCGTGGCTGCACAAGTACGCGGGCGTATACGACGCCGGCTACGATGCGATCCGCAACGCGCGGATCGCGCGGCAGAAGGCGCTCGGCCTGATCCCCGCCGACTTTAAGCCGTTCGACGGCCTGCCCGAGACGACGGCCGCGTCGCCGGCAACGGCGAACAACGGCACCGCGAACGCGAAGTACATCAGCGCCGTGCATTCCGCCGCCGACGGCTACAGCGACTACGGCACTGGCAAGGTCGACAAGCTGTGGGCGAGCCTGAGCCCGGCCGAGCGCCGCGCGCAGGCGCGCTACATGGAGATCTATGCGGGGATGGTCGAGAATCTCGACTACAACATCGGCCTCCTGATCCAGCACCTGAAGGACATCGGCGAATACGACAACACGTTCATCATGTTCCAGTCGGACAACGGCGCGGAAGGCTGGCCGATCGACTCCGGCGCGGACCCGACGGCGACCGACACCGCGAACGGGCAGGAGCCGGTCTATTCGACGCTCGGCACCGACAACGGCAAGCAGAACGCGCAACGGCTGCAGTACGGGCTGCGCTGGGCCGAAGTGAGCGCGACGCCGTTCCGGCTCACGAAGGGTTATTCGGCCGAAGGCGGCGTGTCGACGCCGACGATCGTGCGGCTGCCGGGGCAGACACGCCAGTTGCCGACGCTGCGCGCGTTCACGCACGTGACCGACAACACGGCGACCTTCCTCGCGGTCGCGGGCGTCACGCCGCCGTCGCAACCGGCGCCGCCGCTCGTGAACACGCTGACGGGCGTCGACCAGAACAAGGGCAAGGTCGTCTACAACAACCGCTACGTCTATCCGCCGACGGGCCAGTCGCTGCTGCCGGTGCTCACCGGCTCGGCGACGGGCGAGGTGCATACCACGCCGTTCGGCGACGAAGCGTACGGCCGCGCATACCTGCGCAGCGCCGACGGCCGCTGGAAGGCGTTGTGGACCGAACCGCCGCTCGGGCCGCTCGATGGCCACTGGCAGCTGTACGACCTTGCGGCGGATCGCGGCGAGACGACCGACGTGTCGGCGCAGAACCCGTCGGTGATCAGCACGCTCGTCGATCAGTGGAAGACGTACATGAGCAACGTCGGCGGGGTGGAACCGCTGCGTCCGCGCGGCTACTACTGAGGACGGCACGATGCGGTTCCGCTTCCGGACACTCGGCGCGGCGCTCGCAGCCACGCTGTTCGCGGCTGCGTTCGCCGTCGGCTACGCGAGCCCGTCGGCGTCGCCCGCCGGCGCCTTCGACGACGCGAATCGCGGCCGCCCGCTCGTGCCGCTCGGCTCGGAGCGGCAGTGCGAGCGCTACTCGGGCGTGCCCGCGAAGTGGCGCGACGACCCGAAGGCCGGGATGGTGCACCTGAGCGGCGGCGCGTTCGTGTTCGGCAGCACACGCGGCTATGCGGACGAGCGTCCGGCGGGCGACGGCAAGACGCGCGTCGGCGGCTTCTGGATCGACCAGACCGACGTGACGATCGCGCAGTTCGCCGCGTTCGTGCAGGCGACCGGCTACGTGACCGAGGCCGAGCAGCAGGGCGGCGCGGCCGTGTTTCACGTGCCGACGCGCGACGAGCTGAACGCGCGCGACCTCGCATGGTGGACCTGGGTGAAGGGCGCATCGTGGCGGCAGCCGCGCGGCCCCGGCAGCAGCGTCGACGGGCTCGGCAACCTGCCCGTCACGCTCGTCACGCAGCGCGACGCGCTCGCGTATGCGCGCTGGCTCGGCCGCGATCTGCCGACCGAAGCCGAATGGGAATACGCGGGCAAGGCCGGTCGCGACGACGCGTCGCTCGATGCGGCGCCGCGCGACGCGCAGGGCAAGCCGGCCGCGAACTACTGGCAGGGCGCGTTCCCGGTGCTCGATACGGCCGAGGACGGCCACGCGGGCCTCGCACCGGTCGGCTGTTATGCGGCGAACGGTTTCCATCTGTACGACATGATCGGCAACGCGTGGGAATGGACGAAGGACACATACACGGGCCAGCATCAGTCGCACACGAACGGCGACACGGCGGCCGTCGCACCGCCGACGCGCCGGCACGACACGCCGATGGTGATCAAGGGCGGCTCGTTCCTGTGCTCGCGCGATTACTGCGTGCGCTATCGCGCGTCGTCGCGCGAGCAGCAGGAAGCGGATCTCGGTGCATCGCATATCGGGTTCCGCACGATTCTGAGGGATGCGTCATGAAGCGGGTGATGCATTGCGTTGCCGCGTCGCTGATCGTTGCGTGCGGTGTCGCCCATTCGGGCTGGATCGTTGCGGCCGAAACCGTCACGTCGACGATCCGCGTCGGCGTGACGCACGGCGTGCATGCGGACATCCTGGACGAGGTGAAGCGTGTCGCCGCCACGCGCGGGCTGAATGTCGACGTCGTCGAATTCGACGACGCGTCGCGCATCGATACCGCGCTCGCCGACGGCAGGATCGACGCGGCGAGCTTCGAGGACGCGCAGCGCCTTGCCGCGACGCGCACGGCGAAAGGTCATGCACTGAACGCCGTCGCGCCGACTGTCACGCTGCCGATGGCGCTCTATTCGAGAAAGATCAGGAGTCTGAACGAACTGCAGCCCGGCGCGACGGTCGCGATCCCGGCCGATCCGCGCGGGATGGCTCGCGCGCTCGTGCTGCTGCAGAACGACACGCTGGTGACGCTGCGCGACCAGGCCGGCCTGCACGCGACGCTGTGCGACGTGACGGGCAACCGGCTCGCGCTGAAGCTCGTCGCGCTGCGCCGCGACCGGCTGCATGCGGCGCTCGACTCGGCCGCGTTCGTCGCGATCGACTACGAGGACGCCGCGCGCGCGGGGCTGCAGCCGGCGCGCGACAGCATCAATCTCGAGGATGCGCGCTCGCCGTATGCGAACGTGCTGACCGTGCGCGACGCCGACCGCACGAAGCCGTGGGTCGCGCAGCTCGTCGCCGCGTATCACTCGGACGACGTCGCGCATTTCATCCTGACGCGCTATCGGGACTCGGTGCGGCGGCCGTGGTAGACGACTACCGCCTCGCGTGCAATGCGTGCGGCCGCTGCTGCAACAGCGCGCCGACGCTGTCGTTGCGCGAACTGTTCCGGCATCGGCACCGCTTCGTCGGCGCGCTGACGATCCATCGTGTGCCGAAGCGGCGCATCGGTGAACGAACGCGCGCGGGCGGACGCGAGCATGCGCTCGACGCGGACGACATCGCCGCCTGCGATGCGCTCGCGAACGCGTTGTTCCACCGCGCACGCGGCGCGAACGACGAATGGATTGCGCTGACGCTCCAGGGCTACGACTATCCGTCGCTCGGGCGCTGTCCAGCATTGGCCGACGACGGCCGCTGCAGCGTGCATGCGGACAAGCCTTCGATCTGCGGCGCCGTGCCGCTCGATCCGATGCTGCCGGACCGCCTGCAATCCCGCGTGCTCGCCGGGCGGCGCGACGAGACGGCGTGGCTCGGTGCGAATTGCATCGTCGGCGCGGACGGCGGCTCGGCTTCCCTCGATATGGCGTCGGCGCTGCCGCTCGTGACGGCAGGGCAGCTCGCGGACCGCGCGGCGCTCGACACGTTTCGCGATGCGCTCGCGTTCGAGCGTGCGGTATGGCGCGACGTGGTGTTCGCATCGCTGATCGACGGCGGACCGCAGGTGCGCGCGGCGTTGGCGCGGCTTGCGCCCGGCGGTTACCTGACGATGTCGATCGTGCCGGTGCTGCTGGCGGTCGCATCGGTGTCCGCACATTGCCGCGCGTTGTGCATCGACTTCATCGACGCGCAGCGCGCGTTGATCGACGCACGTATCGAGGCGGCGCTCGCACGCCGTCGTCTCGACGACCGGCCGCCGACGGCCGAATTGCGCGGCTTTGCGCAGGCACTCGAACGTGCGGGGAACGCACTCGCCGCCATGCCGGCCGCCACGGCGGGCACGCGCACCGACGCCCCGCGCATCGACGCGTGGCTCGACGATCGGCACGCTTCCATCGCGCTCACCGCGTGACACCGGCGGCACGCCGCGCGTGCCTTACACTTGGCGCTCTTTCAACCGTCTCCGATGGGGCGCGCATGTACGCATCGACCTTCATTTTCCGCGCAGGGCAATACGACGACGAATTCCACCGCCTCGACCGGCAGATCGCCGACATGGCGCGCGCGACGCCCGGCTACCTCGGCGAGGAGACGTGGGAGAACGCCGAGGCGAGGCTGATCCAGAACGTCTACTACTGGGAATCGGAGGCGGCGCTGCGGCAGTTGATGCAGCATCCCGCGCATCTGGAAGCGAAGGCGAAGCAGGCGCGCTGGCTGGACGGCTATCGCGTGGTGATCTCGCAGGTGCTGCGCGAGTACGGCGACGGCAAGCTCGCGCAGCCGCATGCGCAGCCGCATGCGCAGCCGCATGCGCGGCAGCCGGCGTAAGCCGATCGCCGAACGGGCGATTCAGGCGCCGTGCGTGATCCGCCAGGCATCGCCACACGACATCAAAGCGCCTCGACCAGCAGCCGGTTGCTCTTCTCGCAATACTCGTGACACGCGGCGCGTGCCGCGATCGACGCGCCATGCACGAACTTCGGCGCGTCCGCCCGCCGTGACATCGACACGACGATCGACGGCGGCGACGGCTGCAGCGGCAGCTCGACGACCTCGCCGCTCGCGATCAGCGCATCCACGAACAGCACCGGAATCGCGGCGACGCCGAAGCCGTCGCGCACGAGCTGCACGATCACCGAGATCGACGGCGAGCCGGTGATGCGCGTCTCCGACAGCGGCACGCCATGCGCGTGCGCGAGCGTGCGCACGATGTCCTCGAGCGCGCGGTGCGGCGCGGTACCGCGCCCGTAGGTCAGGATCGGCTGGCGCAGCACCTGCCGCGCGAGGCCGGTGCGCGCAGTCGGCAGCAGCCCCGCGCGCGCGATCCAGCGCACCGGATAGTTCGCGAGCGCGTCACAGACGACCGACGCCTCGTCGCTTCCCTCCACGCGAATGATCAGGTCCAGTTCGCCGGCCATCAGCCGGCGCTGCAGCACGACGCTGACGTCGACGGTCAGGTCGATCTCCAGTTGCGGATAGTCGGCGGCGAGGCGGCGCAGGTAATGCGGCAGCCAGCTGTGCACGACCGTCTCGATCACGCCGAGCCGCAGCTTGCCGCGCAGCGCGCTTTCGCCGGCCGCGGCGGCCTGCAGCTCGTGCGTCGCCTCGACGACGGCCTTCGCATAGCCGAGCAGGTACTCGCCGTTCGGCGTGAGCCGGAATTCGCGGCTGTCGCGGTCGACGAGCACGGTCTGCAATTCGTCCTCGAGCGCCTTCAGGCGCTGCGAGATCGCGGCCGGCGTCGCATGCAGCGCGGCGGCCGTCGTGCGGAAGTTGCGCAGCTTCGCGAGCGTGACGAAGGTTTCGAGGAAACGCGTGTTCATGGCGGTCGGCAAGGCGTTGGGCGCGCAGCTTGCCCCGCTGAAAAAATGAACGGGACTGGGGAAAACCCGGCTTCGTGTAAAGAAATTCTATACACGCGACGCAAAAAAACTCGTTGGCGACAAAATTTTTTCTTTTCTATTCTTCGCCGTATCCGCTGACGCAACCGTCATTCCGACGACATATCGATCTGCCCGCGACCATCATGACGCCTACCGAATTCCGCCAGTCCGTGCGCAACGGCACGTTTCGCAGCCCGACGGCCGGCCAGTGCGGCCCGTTCGCGCAAGCCAATCTCGCGATCCTGCCGAACGCGTACGCGCACGATTTCCTGCGCTTCTGCCAGGCGAACCCGAAAGCGTGCCCGCTGCTGGGCGTGGGCGAACCCGGCGCGTTCCGGCTCGACGTGCTCGGCGAGGATCTCGACATCCGCACCGACGTGCCGAGCTACAACGTCTACCGCGACGGGTGCCTGACGGAGCGGGTCGAATCGCTCGAAGCGCTGTGGCGCGACGATTTCGTCGTGTTCGCGATCGGCTGCTCGTTCTCGTTCGAGGACATGCTGGCGCGCGAAGGGATCGGGCTGCGCCACATCGAGGAGGGTCGCAACGTGCCGATGTACCGTACGACGATTCCGAACCGGCGCGCGGGAATCTTCGGCGGCCAGCTGGTCGTGTCGATGCGGCCGCTGCGCGGCGCCGACGCGATCCGCGCGGTGCAGATCACGAGCCGGTTCCCGGGCGTGCACGGCGCGCCGGTCCATATCGGCCATCCGCAGGAACTGGGCATCGCCGATCTCGGCGCGCCCGATTTCGGCGACGCGGTGACGGTGCGCGACGGCGAACTGCCGGTGTTCTGGGCGTGCGGCGTGACGCCGCAAACCGCGCTGATGGACGCGAAGCTGCCGCTCGCGATCGCGCATACGCCCGGCTACATGCTGATGACCGACATCACGAACGCGTCGCTGGCCGTGTTCTGACCCGACCGACGCCGGCGGCCCGCACGGGCGCCGGTCCGGCCCCGACGCGGCGGCATGCCGCGACCACAGACGATCCGCCCGCCCGGAGGGCGGCGCGCACCCGTGGCCCGACGAGTGCGATGCACGCACGACACGCACCACACGCACCACACGCACCACACGCACCACACGCACCACACGCAAGGTTTCGACCGCATATTTCGACAGGAGCTTCACCATGGAAAGCAAGACCCTCGCGGCGCCCGCCGCCGACCCCGCGGGCCCCGCACGCAACGGCCTGTTCGGATGGTATGCGGACGCGCAGCCGCGCGAACGCCGCGCGTTCTGGAGCTGCAAGGTCGGCTACATGCTCGACGGGATGGATACACAGATGCTGTCGTTCGTGATCCCGACGCTCGTCGCGACCTGGGGCATCTCGCTCGCGGACGCCGGCTTCATCGGCACGATGACGCTGCTCGCGTCGGCGCTCGGCGGCTGGATCGCGGGCATCCTGTCCGACCGGATCGGCCGCGTGCGCACGCTGCAGCTGACGGTGCTGTGGTTCGCCGTGTTCACCGCGCTGTGCGGGCTCGCGCAGAACTATCACCAGCTGCTCGCGGCGCGCGCGCTGATGGGCTTCGGGTTCGGCGGCGAATGGACGGCCGGCGCGGTGCTGATCGGCGAAGTGATCCGCGCCCGCGATCGCGGCAAGGCGGTCGGCCTCGTGCAGTCGGGCTGGGCGATCGGCTGGGGGCTGTCGGCGCTGCTGTATGCGCTGCTGTTCTCGGTGCTGCCGGCCGAACAGGCCTGGCGCGCGCTGTTCCTCGTCGGCCTCGCGCCGGCGCTGCTGGTGGTCGTGATCCGCCGCTACGTGAAGGAGCCGGACGTCTACGAGAAGGAGAAGGCCACGCAGGCGAAGGTAGCCGACGCGCCGCGCCTCACCGAAATCTTCGCGCCGAAACTGCTGTCGACGACGCTGCGCGCGGCGCTGCTGACCACCGGCGCGCAGGGCGGCTACTACGCGATCACGACCTGGCTGCCGACCTTCCTGAAGACCGAGCGGCACCTGACCGTGATGGGCACCGGCGGCTATCTCGCGATGATCATCTTCGGCTCGTGGGTCGGCTACCTGACGAGCGCGTACCTGACCGACCGGCTCGGCCGCAAGCCGAACTTCATCCTGTTCGCGCTCGGCTCGATGGTGATCGCGTTCGCCTACACGTCGCCGGTGCTGCACCTCACGAACGCGTCGATGCTGTGGCTCGGCTTCCCGCTCGGCTTCTTCGCATCGGGCATCTTCTCCGGGATGGGGGCGTTCCTCACCGAGCTGTTCCCGACGCGGGTGCGCGGCTCGGGCCAGGGCTTCTGCTACAACGTGGGCCGCGCGATCGGCGCCCTGTTCCCGTTCCTGATCGGCGCGCTGTCGAAGCACTACGGGCTCGGCGCGAGCATCGGGATCTTCGCGGTCGCCGCCTACGGCGTGTTGATCGTCGCCGCGCTGACGCTGCCCGAGACGCGCGGCCGCGAACTCGACGCCGCATAACGCCGCATGGGCGGGCGCCCGCCCGCCGCCTTTCTACCGCTCCCTTTTCATCGAAGCCCTCACGCGGCGCGCGACGCGCGCCGTGCGGCGGCGCTCGTCCTTCGTTCAACGACGCATCGAGTTCATCGCCATGACTGACCGACACACTTTCCCCGTTTCCTCCGACGCCGCGCGCTGGCAATTCTGGATCGACCGCGGCGGCACCTTCACCGACATCGTCGCGCGCCGGCCCGACGGCTCGCTCGTCACGCACAAGCTGCTGTCGGAGAATCCCGAGCAGTATCGCGACGCGGCCGTGGCCGGCATCCGCCACCTGCTCGGCCTCGCCGACGGCGAGCCGATCACGCCCGAGCGCGTCGACATGGTGAAGATGGGCACGACGGTCGCGACCAACGCGCTGCTCGAACGCAAGGGCGAACGCACCGCGCTCGCGACGACGCGCGGCTTTCGCGACGTGCTGCGCATCGCGTACCAGAACCGGCCGCGCCTGTTCGATCTCGACATCGTGCTGCCCGATGCGCTGTACGAGACGGTCGTCGAGGTCGACGAGCGGATCGGCGCGCACGGCGACGTCGTCGTGCCGCTCGACGCGCAACGCGCGGAAGCGGCGTTGCGCCGCGTGTTCGAATCGGGCGTGCAGGCGCTGGCCATCGTGCTGATCCACGGCTATCGCTACACCGCGCACGAGCGCGCGCTGGCGGACCTCGCGCGCCGGATCGGCTTCACGCAGGTGTCGGTGTCGCACGAGGTGTCGCCGCTGATGAAGATGGTGTCGCGCGGCGATACGACCGTGGTCGACGCGTACCTGTCGCCGATCCTGCGCCGCTACGTCGAGCAGGTCGCGCACGAGATGCCCGGCGTGAACCTGCAGTTCATGCAGAGCAGCGGCGGCCTGACGCGCGCCGACGCGTTCCAGGGCAAGGACGCGATCCTGTCCGGCCCGGCCGGCGGCATCGTCGGGATGGTGCGCGCCGCGCGCGCGGCCGGTTTCGAGCGCGTGATCGGCTTCGACATGGGCGGCACGTCGACCGACGTGTCGCACTACAACGGCGAATTCGAGCGCGTGTTCGAGACGCAGGTGGCCGGCGTGCGGATGCGCGCGCCGATGATGAGCATCCACACGGTCGCGGCCGGCGGCGGTTCGGTGCTCGGCTTCGACGGCGCGCGGCTGCGCGTCGGGCCCGAATCGGCCGGCGCGAACCCGGGGCCGGCCGCCTACCGGCGCGGCGGCCCGCTGACGGTGACCGACTGCAACGTGATGCTCGGCAAGATCCAGCCCGATCACTTCCCGCGCGTGTTCGGCCCGCATGCGGACCAGCCGCTCGACCGCGACGGCGTGGCCGCGAAATTCGCGGCGCTCGCCGACGAGATTCACGCGGCGACCGGGCGGCGCGACACGCCCGAGGCGCTGGCCGAAGGGTTCCTGGAAATCGCGATCGGCAGCATGGCGAACGCGATCAAGAAGATCTCGGTGCAGCGCGGCCACGACGTGTCGCGCTACGTGCTGACGACGTTCGGCGGCGCGGGCGGCCAGCACGCCTGCGGCGTGGCCGACGCGCTCGGGATGACGCAGGTGTTCGCGCATCCGCTCGCGGGCGTGCTGTCCGCTTACGGGATGGGGCTCGCCGACCAGACCGCGATGCGCGAGCGCGCGGTGGAAGCCGTGTTGTCCGATGAATCGTTGCCGGCGCTGAACGCGGCGCTCGACCGGCTGGCCGACGACGCGGTCGGCGCGCTGCTCGAACAGGGCGTGGCGCCGGAGCGCATCGCGACCGAGCGGCGCGTGCACCTGCGCTACCAGGGCACCGATTCCGCGCTCGACGTGCCGGCCGGCAGCGTCGCCGCGATGCAGCAGGCGTTCGAGGCCGCGTACCGGCAGCGCTATGCGTTCCTGATGCCCGGCACGCCGCTGGTCGCCGAGCTGGCATCGGTCGAGGCGATCGGCCGCTCGGATGCGCCGGTCGAGATCGCGCCGCTCGTGCCGCGCGACACGGGCGCGGCGCCACGCGCGCACAGCGCCGTGCGTTTCCATTCAGGCGGCCAATGGCACGACGCGGCGCTGTACGTGCGCGACTCGCTGCTGGCCGGCGACACGATCGACGGCCCGGCGATCGTCGCGGAGAAGAACGGCACGACCGTCGTCGAACCCGGCTGGCGCGCGCAGATGACCACGCAAGGCAACCTCGTGCTGACGCGCACGACGCCGCTGCCGACGCGCCGCTCGCTCGGCACCGATGCCGATCCGGTGCGGCTCGAGATCTTCAACAACCTGTTCATGTCGATCGCCGAGCAGATGGGACTGCGGCTGCAGAACACCGCGTATTCGGTGAACATCAAGGAGCGGCTCGACTTCTCGTGCGCGATCTTCGACGGCGACGGCAACCTGATCGCGAACGCGCCGCACATGCCGGTGCATCTCGGCTCGATGGGCGAGAGCATCCGCACGGTGATCGAGCGCAACCGCGGCCGCATGCGCGACGGCGACGTGTTCATGCTGAACGACCCGTATCACGGCGGCACGCACCTGCCGGACGTCACCGTCATCACGCCGGTGTTCGCGGACGGCTCGGACACGCCGCTGTTCTACGTCGGCTCGCGCGGCCACCATGCGGACATCGGCGGCACGACGCCGGGCTCGATGCCGCCCGATTCGACGCACATCGACGAAGAAGGCGTGCTGATCGACAACTGGCAGCTCGTGTCGGCGGGCGTGCTGCGCGATGCCGACACGCGCGCGCTGCTCGCGTCGGGCCGCTATCCGGCGCGCAACGTCGAGCAGAACATGGCCGACCTGCGCGCGCAGGTCGCGGCGAACCAGAAGGGCGTCGACGAGCTGCGGCGGATGGTCGGGCAGTTCGGCCGCGACGTCGTGCTCGCGTTCATGGGGCACGTGCAGGACAACGCGGAAGAAGCGGTGCGGCGCGTGATCGGCGCGCTGCAGGACGGCGCGTATCGCTATCCGCTCGACAACGGCGCCGAGATTCGCGTCGCGATCCGCGTCGACCGCGCGGCGCGCCGCGCGGAGATCGACTTCACCGGCACGTCCGCGCAGCTCGACAACAACTTCAACGCGCCGAAGGCCGTCTGCATGGCCGCGGTGCTCTACGTGTTCCGCACGCTGGTCGGCGACGACATCCCGCTGAACGCCGGCTGCCTGAAGCCGCTGACGGTGATCGTGCCGGCGCGCTCGATGCTGAACCCCGAGTATCCGGCGGCCGTGGTATCGGGCAACGTCGAGACGTCGTCGGCGATCACCAACGCGCTGTACGGCGCGCTCGGCTGCGTCGCATCGAGCCAGGGGACGATGAACAACTTCACGTTCGGCAACGACCGCTACCAGTACTACGAGACCATCGCCGGCGGCAGCGGCGCGGGCGACGGCTTCGCGGGCGTCGGCGCGGTGCAGACGCACATGACGAACTCGCGGCTGACCGACCCGGAGGTGCTCGAATGGCGCTATCCGGTGCGGCTCGACTCGCATCGGCTGCGCGCGGGTTCCGGCGGCGCCGGGCGCTGGCGCGGCGGCGACGGCGCGGTGCGGCGGATCCGCTTCCTCGAGCCGATGACCGCGTCGATCCTGTCGAACAACCGGATCCACGCGCCGTTCGGCGCGGCGGGCGGCGAGGCCGGCGCGCTCGGCCGCAACACGATCGAGCGGGCGGACGGCACGGTCGAGACGCTCGAGCATATCGGCCGCGCGCAGATGGCGCCGGGCGACGTGTTCGTCGTCGAAACGCCGGGCGGCGGCGGGTACGGCGCGGCGGGCTGAGCGGCAGGGGGGCGCACGCGGAAAGCGGTGCGGCGGGGCGCCCGCCGCACCGCATTCTGTGGATTCCGGGCGGCGATCGCACCGGTTCCATGCATGCCGCTGCATCGGTCGCGCAGTCCGCCGATATATTCGCTCGCGCCGATCGACGCGATGTTGCAACAGCGCTGGGAATAAGGGCGCGCATTCACGCACGAACGGCAACAAGAATCCCGATTCCGCGCGCGGCGCAATGCGATCCGACCCCGCCGCAGCGCCGTGCCGACACATCGCTGCCGGGATGCCTCGATTTCCCGCAAACCGCCGTCCGGCGGGGCGCTCCGGCGATTCCACCGGCCGGGTTCGACGCGTTCGCGACCGGCTTCGTGCCTCCCGCCGATCACGAAAAATCCGTCATGCCAACCGAGTTCCAATTCCTTGACACCCCGTTCCAAATGTGAGTGCCAATCTTCTTCGTCATTTGATAAGATGGGTTCCATCATTCGTTTGGAAAACCTGCGCGCGAGATGCGCGAACGCCGGTTCGCATTGGTTGGAAACAAGTACGGAACGAGGGCCACTGGCACGGTCATCACGACTGCCCCACCGGGTACGCGCACTGCGCGCCCGGGGATCGGGGGCGGCCGGCTCGCCTCCGTCTACACTGTGCGTTTTTTCTGGATCGGGGCGTGTCCATGGATGACGAAAACGATCGCGCCGTGCTCGAAGCGCATCTCGGTACGCATAGCCCGTGCTGGCGGCTCGGCAGCGACAGCAATGCACTCGAGCTGGCCGCCGTTCGCGGCCTGACCAATGTCGCGGTGGCACTGACCGGCGAGCAGGCCGCGCGGATCCGCGCGCTCACCGGCGTCACGTCGCACCTCGTGCTCGAACTCGCGCTGTTCGGCGATCCGGTCAGCCTCCATCTGGTCGGCAGGAAGGTCGACACCGCCAATTGGGCCGGCACCGCCTCCGCCTATTCCGATACCGCGTCCGTCGCTGGCGACCTCGCGCACGGGCTCGCGTTCGCCGAGCAGGTCGTGTCCGAGGTGAATTCGCTCGTCGTGATCCTCGACCGCAACGGCATGGTGCAGCGCTTCAACCGCCTGTGCGAGGAAGTGACCGGCAAGCGCGAGGTCGACGTGATCGGCCGCAGCGCGTTCGAGCTGTTCATGAGCCCCGACCAGGGCGCGCAGTCGCGCAGCAACATCACCGGCTTTTTCGCGAGCAACCGGGCGTTCGAGGTCGAGCGCTACATCAACACGGTCAACGGCCCGCGCCTGTTCCAGTTCCGCAACAAGTTCGTGCAGAGCGGCAGCGGCGCCGACGAGCAGTTCCTGATCTGCTCGGGCGTCGACGTCACCGAGGAGCGCAACGCGCAGCAGCGGCTCAGCGAACTCGCGAATTCCGACGTGCTGACCGGCTTGCCGAACCGTCATGCAATCAGCGAGCGCATCCGCGTCGCGCTGGCCGCGGACCGCACCGACGTGCGCGGCCAGGTCGGCATCCTGTTCCTCGATCTCGACAACTTCAAGCGCGTCAACGACCACTACGGGCACATCACCGGCGACCGCCTGCTGCAGGACGTGTCCGCGGTCATCGGCGGCTGCCTGCCGTCCGGCGCGACGCTCGCGCGGCTCGGCGGCGACGAATTCCTGGTGCTGTTCGAGCACGGCACGCGGCCGCTGCTCGAGGCGACCGCGCAGATCATCCTCGAGCGGCTGCGTACGCCGATCCACCTCGGGCTGGTGGAGGTCTACACGAGCTGCTCGATCGGCATCGCGATGTATCCGCAGCACGGCGATTCGCTCGAAACGCTGATCCGCAGCGCCGACACCGCGATGTACGTCGCGAAGGAAGAGGGCAAGCATACGTACCGCGTGTTCTCGCTGGAGATGAACCAGAAGGTCGCGAAGTACATGTGGCTCGACACGAACCTGCGCAAGGCGCTCGAGGAAGAGCAGTTCGTGCTGCACTACCAGCCGGTCGTCGACATCGCGACCGGCGACGTGCACGCCGTCGAGGCGCTGATCCGCTGGCAGTCGCCGGATCGCGGGCTCGTCGCGCCGATCGAGTTCATCCGCTTCGCCGAGGAATCGGGGCTGATCGCGCCGCTCGGGCGCTGGGTGATGCGCACCGCGGCCGCGCAGGCCGCCGCGTGGAAGGCGAAGGGGCTCGACGTGCGGATCGCGGTGAACGTGTCCGCGCGGCAGTTGCAGGACATGAACATCGTCGATCAGTTCGCGTCGATCCTCGACAGCGCCGGGTTGAAGCCGAGCCTCGTCGACATCGAGCTCACCGAAAGCAGCTTCATCGAGGACGAAGAAGCGGCGCACGAGCTGATGAAGCAGTTCCGCCAGCTCGGCGCGGAGGTTCACCTCGACGATTTCGGCACCGGCTATTCGTCGCTGTCGCAACTGTCGCGGCTGCCGCTCGATTCGATCAAGCTCGATCGCAGCTTCATCACGGGCATCGACCGCAACCCGCGCTCGCAGGCGCTGGTGCGCTCGGTCGTGTCGCTCGCGCGGGCGCTGGGTTTCTCGGTGGTCGCCGAGGGCGTCGAGACGCACGCGGAAGCCGAATTCCTGAAGCAGATCAACGTCGACCACGCGCAGGGTTTCTACTTCGCGCGGCCGATGCCGGCCCAGGCCTTCGAGGCCTGGCTCGCGGAAACCAGAAAGCTCAGGCTGATCGCCTGAGCCTCCCCGCATGACGGGCGCCGCCGCTTGCGCGGCGGCGCGCCGTTCACGTCACACCGTGCGCAGCTTCGACACGCGCCGGTTCTGCAGCATCACCAGGCGTTCCATGTACGCGAGATCCTTCGGCTCGATCGTGAACGCTGCGTGCACCCATTCCTCGGTGATGTCCATCAGCTCGGAACGCGTGAGATGGAACACGCGTTCGCGGGCGCGCAGCATCGCGCGGATGCCGTTCAGCTTCGGCTTCATCACGTCGATGAAGGTGCGTGTCGCGAGATATGCGTCGCCCGCGTCGAACGTCTGGTCGATCAGCCCGCGATCCTCGTACCACTCGGCAGCATGCGCCTCGCCGGACGAGATCAGCGCTTCCGCGAGCCCGCGGTCCGCCTTGCGCGCGACCAGCGAATAGCCGCCCATGCCCGGGAACAGGTTGAACGCGATCTCGGGGAAGCCGAGCTTCACGCCCTTCTGCGCGAGCATGTAGTGGTGCGCGAGGGCGGCCTCGAAGCCGCCGCCCAGCGCGCTGCCCTCGACCATCGCGATCGAGATCGCCCCGGTGCCGAAGCCCGTGTAGATCTCGTATACGCCGTCGATGCACGAGCGCGCGTAGGCCATCAGCTGGTCGCGGCGGCCGCTGCGGATCGCGTCGACGAAGAAGCTCAGGTCGCCGCCGACGTTGAACAGCTCGGGGACGAGCGAGCCCGTCACCCAGAAGTCGAACGGCAGGCCCGAGTCGCGTGCGACGCGCGCGAGATGGATGATGTCGGTGACGAGTTGCTGGTTGAAGCACGGCCGCGGCTCCGATCGCAGCATCATCCACATGACGTTGCGGCCTTCTTCGTAGAACGCGGTCAGTTGCGTGAGTTCGCCTGCTTCGTAAAACGGACGGCACGCCGGATGGGATTGGAGTTGCATGGTATGTCCTCGAGAGATGTGGTTTTTCAGAGACCGACGCGGCCGGCGACGTGGAAACCTGCCCCCGCACGGCGCCGGCCGCGAGGCACCGCCATTGTTGCGCGCGCACAAATGTCGAATTGCGGGGAACAACGCATGACGGGGGCGCGGGCGGGTATCGCGTCCGGCGCGAACCGTGCGGGTCATGCGGGTGATGCGAACGATGTGGTCGATGTGATCGCCCGGCGGGAGAACCGTGATGAGAGGTGGGCGGGATCGGGCCGGTGGTCGTCCGGGGCGGTGAAGGCAGCGAAGGCAGCGAAGGCGGTGAGGGCGGTGAGGGCGGTGAGGGCGGCCGCGATGACGATGCCGTGCGCGATCCGCGCGATCCGCGCGATCGGCCGGCGGGCGGCGGGCGGTACGGGCACGCCGCTTCGGCCGACGCGCGGCGTGCCGGCCGCTTACGCGGTGAAAGCGACGCCGTGCCGCCGACCGCGTCTCATGGATTGTGCGGACTGGTGCAGCGGCCGGGCGTCGGCTAGCTTTAGAAGATGACGCCGCCGCGCCCGGCGTCCCGGGAGGGGACCGTGACCGCATTCCAGAAGATGTGGCAGCTGCTCGTCGGGAAGCCGCTGGACCCGCTCGATCCGCGCACGCGCCATGCGATCGCGGTGACGCCGTTGCTGGCCTGGGTCGGACTCGGCGCGGACGGCCTGTCGTCGTCGTGCTACGGCCCGGAGGAAGCGTTCCTCGCGCTCGCGCACCACACGCCGCTTGCGCTGTTCCTCGCCTGCGCCACCGCGGCGACCGTGTTCATCATCGCGCTCGGCTACAACCAGGTGATCGAGCTGTTCCCGACCGGCGGCGGCGGCTATCGCGTCGCGACCTCGCTGCTCGGGTCGAAGCCGGGGCTCGTGTCGGGCGCGGCGCTGCTGGTCGACTACGTGCTGACCGTCGCGACGTCGCTCGCGAGCGGTGTCGACGCGTTCTTCAGCCTGCTGCCGGTCAGTGCGCAGGCGTTCAAGCTCACGACCGAGATCGTGCTGATCCTGCTGATGACCGGGCTCAACTTCCGCGGGATGCGCGAATCGATCATGGTGCTGCTGCCGATCTTCATCGGCTTCGTCGTGCTGCATTTCGGGCTGATCGTGTACGGCGTCGCGGTGCACGGCAGCGCGCTGGCGACGATCGTGCCCGACGCGGTGCACGAGGCGCACGGGATGTCGCAATCGCTCGGCGTGTTCGTGATGCTCGCATTGCTGATGCGCGCGTTCTCGCTCGGCGGCGGCACCTATACGGGCCTCGAGGCGGTGTCGAACAACGTGAACATGCTCGCGGATCCGCGCGTGCCGAACGGCAAGGCGACGATGTGGTACATGTCGACGTCGCTCGCGTTCACGGCCGGCGGCATCATCCTGCTGTACATGCTGTGGCACGCACGGCCCGTCGAAGGCGAGACGCTCAACGCGGTCGTGTTCGGCAGCGTGATCGATCATCTCGGGCTCGGCTCCGCGTTCGCGCGCCACGCGCTGCTCGCGGCGGTGCTCGCGTTCGAGGCAGGGCTGCTGCTGGTCGGCGCGCAGACGGGTTTTCTCGACGGGCCGGCGGTGCTGTCGAACATGGCGTCGGACTCGTGGGTGCCGCGCCATTTCCGCGACCTGTCGACGCGCCTCGTGCGGCAGAACGGCATCATCGTCGTCGGCCTGTCGGGCCTGCTGATCCTGCTGTGGACGCACGGCAGCGTCGACGTGCTCGTCGTGCTGTACAGCATCAACGTGTTCCTCACGTTCAGCATGTCGCTGCTGGGGCTGTGCACGTACTGGTGGCGCCATCGCAGCGAGCGCGGCTGGTTCAAGCACTTCTTCCTGTCGGCGCTCGGGTTCAGCGTGACGTCGACGGTGCTCGTCATCACGCTGATCGAGAAGTTCACGGCCGGCGGCTGGCTCACGGTGCTCGTGACGAGCGCGGTGATCGCGCTGTGCGTCATGATCAACCGCCACTACGCGTACACGCGCGCGCAGCTCGCGAAGGAAGACGCGCTGTTCTCGGGGCCGCCGCAGGCAGTCGACGAGGCGACGGCGCCGGGCAAGCCCGACCCGTCGCAGCCGACCGCGGTGCTGCTGGTCGGCAAGCATCGCGGCGCGAGCATGCATGCGCTGCTGTGGGTGAACCGGCTGTTTCCCGGGCACTTTCGCAACGTGATCTTTCTCGCGGTGGGCGAGGTCGATGCGAAGGCGTACGACGGGCATGAGCATCTCGAGCGGCTGCGTCACACGATCACCGAAGCGCTCGACTATTACGTCGCGCACTGCCGCCGCAACGGCATCGCGGCCGACTACCGGATCGCGTTCGGCACGAACCCGGTCGTCGAATTCATGAACCTCGCGTCGTCCACGCTCGATGCCTATCCGAACGCGGTGTGCTTCGCGAGCAAGCTGATCTTCAGGCGCGTGAATTTCCTGACCGCGTGGCTGCACAACCAGACGCCGGTCGAACTGCAGGCGCGGCTGCACGTCGAGGGCAAGCAGATGGTGCTGCTGCCGATGAACGTCGGGTAGCGATGCACGCGGGAGACGCCCGCGCACGCCTGGAAACGATTCAACATGACGTGGCGCGTCAGAACGTTCAGTATCCGAAAGCTATTGCCCGTTTTCCCGGAAAGATTTGATAAGATGCGCGCGCTTCGACGCCATCAACAGAACGACAAATCCTTTCCGAGGGGCTCAATGAAGAACGCAGCATCGTCCGTATTCCATGTCGCGCGCCGTGGCCGCCACGCACTGTTCGCCGCCGCGCTGCTGTCGCTTTCGTCGCTGGCGAGCGCTGGCGGCGACAAGCCGGGTGCGAAAGATCATCCGTTGCTCACGCGTTTCGCCGGCGCGACCATCACCGCATATTCGCAGACGCCGTTCGACGAGGCGTTCCTGCCGAACCAGCCGATCGACGACGAGAGGACCGCCAAGGGCCTGAATCTCGAAGGCAAGATCACGCGGATCTCGTACGCGATCGACGGCGGCCGGTCGACGCTGGAAGTCGAGCGCAACTATCTCGACGCGCTGCAGAAGGGCGGCTTCCAGATTCTGTTCCGCTGCACGGCGGAGCAGTGCGGAAAGAGCGGCGGCAACGACTTCCAGAGCGTCGTGATCAATTCCGGCCGGCTGCGGCAGGCGGGCGGCGGCGACGCGAACTTCGGCGACAAGCACCGCACGATCCTCGCGAAGCTGCCGCGAGCGTCCGGCGATGCGTATGTGTTCCTGCACATCATGGACAATTCGGCATCGAACAAGCGCACGCTCGTCTACGAGGAAGTCGTCGAAGTGAAGCCGATGCAGACCGGGCAAGTCAAGGTGCTCGATTCCGGTGCGCTGCAGAAGGGCCTCGCCGCGACGGGCAAGATCGCGCTGTACGGCATCTACTTCGACACCGACAAGGCGCAGGTGAAGCCCGAGTCGAAGCCGCAGCTCGACGAGATGGCGAAGCTGCTGACGGCGAACCAGGCGCTGAAGGTGTACATCGTCGGCCATACCGACAATCAAGGGCAGTTCGCGCACAACGCCGACCTGTCGCAAAAACGTGCGGAGGCCGTCGCGCAGGCACTGGCGACGACCTACAAGATCGCGCCGGCGCGGCTCGTCGCGAAGGGTGTCGGGTCGCTGTCGCCGGTTGCGTCCAACGGCGACGACGCCGGTCGCGCGCAGAACCGCCGCGTCGAACTCGTGCAGCAATAACGCACGCCGGACCGGGCGCACGCGCTGCGCGAACGAACAGGGCCGCGGCAACGCGACCGTGACGGGCGATGTGACGCCGACGCGCTACGACCTCAAGGGGCAATTGCACGGGCAGCATGCACAGGCCGGCGCATACACGCTCGCGTGGACGTGGCGCGGCAAGCGCGTCGGCGATTGCCATTGAGCGCAACGACGCTCGACGCGCAAGCCGCCGGACCGCGAGCGCCCTTCTGCGCCCGTTGATGTCCTCGAGAAACATGTGCCGCCATTCCGGGGCTGTACGCTTGAAGGGGCTCGACGTGCGCGGCGCGCTTTCCGCTTACGAATGGTGATGCGTATGCGAGCGTGCCGAGCGCTGCGACGAGCGGTGCAGCAGCCGGTCGCGCGTGCGGTCGCGGCTGCGCCGTTCCGCGAAGAACAGCACCGCGAACACGAGGACCGCGAGCATCAGGATGATCGCGACGATAGCGTTTTCCATGTCGCCTCCGGCAGGTAGGGGCCGGTGCCGGTCGTTCCGACCCCGGGCCGCGAACGCGCACACGGCGCAGCGGAAACGGGGGGCAAGAACGAGGGCCAGGCCGCGTTCGCGTCAGCATCGGCATCGCTTCGATCAGCGCGATTCCGAGCCGTGCCCGATCGCGGCGCCGACACGTTCAGGATGCCACCGTTCGAGATGCAGCGCACCGATCGGGATCACGCCCGGCAGCGCGAACGCGATCACGAGATAACCGATTTCGAACTCGTGTCGATCGGCACGATGTCTCCATCCCCATGTCGGCGTGTCGAATTCACCCGATCGTCATGCGTTTCGGCGACCTCGCGCGCGCGCGTTACGCGCCCAAATAATATGTCGCGACATGACATAAATGGCGATCGCGCGGCCAGCAGGGCGCGAAAGTGCGACAGTCATGCCTGCATGACGCATGCGCGCTTCCTCGTGCGCCCGGTGCATGGCGGCGCGGGCCGCCGCCCCGTGGCTTGACGCTCGCGGGCACGTCACCCACACTGGGTTGAACGACGGGGCGCGGCGCGCGCCAATGCGTGCCCGTTGCGTCCCGACCTGAACACGAACGCGCGGAGAGCTTCGACGTGGTGCGTTTTCCGTTCCGATCGACCGGCAGGCTGCCGGGTCGCGCCGCAACGCTCGCGGTTGCCGTGACCGCGATCGCGCTGGCGTTCGTGCGTCCCGCGTTCGCCGACGCGGGCGACGCCGCGCCCGTCACGCTCGTCAGCGACGTCCATGTATTCGTGATCCAGCACGACGGCTCGCTCGACGAGGACGACGATTCGACACTGCGCGCGAACGATGCGAACGGGATCGATGCGATCGCGCAGCGTTACGTGTGGTTCGACAAGAACCTCGAGAAGGTCGACCTGGTCGCGGCCGAGACGATCGATCGCGACGGCGTCGCGCATCCGGTCGGTCCGGAAGGCATCCGCGATGTGCAGGAGCCGCGCTCGGCCGGCGCGCCGACGTTCCAGGACGGGCTGCTGCGCACCGTCGTGTTTCCGGGCGTCGAAGCCGGATCGAGCACGCGCATCGCGTTCCGCAAGTCGCGCACGAAGCCGGTCAACGCAGGTTACTTCGGCTACTACGTCGAACCGTCGCGTGAGCCGGTGGAGAACCAGCGGCTGATCTTCGACGTGCCGGCCGACATGCCGCTGCATGCGGACGCACGCGGTTACGTCGCGCTGCCGCCGGTGACCGCGAACGGCCGCACGCGCTACGCATTCGAATACCGGCACGGCACGTACGACCGGATCGAGAACGGCTCGGTCGGCTATCCGACCTACGGCGACCGGCTCGTGGTGTCCACGCTACCCGACTACGCGGCGTTCGCCGCGCGCTACCGCAACGCGGCCGTCGACCCGGGCGCGAACGATCCGGCCGTCGTGCAACTGGCGCGCGCGCTCACCGCCGGCACCGCCGATCCGCGCGATCGCGCGCGCGTCCTGTACGACTGGGTGCAGGCGAACGTGCGTTACGTCGCGCTTTTTCTCGGCGAGACGGCCGCCGCGCCGCACCGCGTGACCGACATCCTGCGCAACCGCTACGGCGACTGCAAGGACCACGTTGCGCTGTTCGGCGCGTTGCTCGCGGCGGCCGGCATCCGCAGCGAAGCGGTGCTGATCAATCTCGGCTCCGTGTACACGCTGCCGTCGGTGCCCGGTTACGGCGGCGGCGCGATCAATCACGCGATCACGTGGCTGCCCGATCTCGGCGTCTACGCGGACACCACGACGGCCGGCATCGCGTTCGGCTACCTGCCGCCGATCGTGATGGACCGGCCGGCGCTGCTCGTCGACACCGGCGTGCTGTCGCGCACGCCGGCCACGCAGCCGAAGCACCGCGCCGCGCGCGTGGAGATCGATGCCGCGCAACCGGGCGCCGCGCGGTTTCATGCGCGCGTCGAGGACGACGGCTGGACCGCGGAACTCGAACGCACGCTGTTTCGCCGGGCGGCGCCCGACCGCATCCGGCAGCTCGCGAACGAACGCCTGCGGCAAAGCGGGCTGCGCGGCCGCGCGCAGATCGCGACGAGCGATCGCCGTGCGACGGACGGGCCGTTCGACGTCACGTATGCCGGCACGCTCGATCACTTCGTGTGGCCGGACGGCACGACCGCCGTGCCCGCGCTGTCGAGTCTCACGGGCGGCATCGCGACGCAGGTCGAGGGCTGGCTGGCCGAGCCCGTGCGCACGCAGCCGTGGGCATGCATCGGCGGCACGTTCGACGAGACCGGCCAGGTCGCGCTGCCGGCCGACGTCGCGGTGACCGACCTGCCGGCCGATACGGCCGTGCACGACCGTTTCGTCGAGTTCACGTCGCATTACGTATTCGATGCGGCCGCGCACGTCGTGCAGGTCACGCGGAGGATGAAGGCCGAATTCGGCCGCCAGGTCTGCACGCCCGACGAGTTCACCGCGCTGCGCGCGTCGCTCGAACGCATCGAACGCGATACGCAGGCGCAGATCGTCGTGCGGGCCAGGCAACGTTGAAGGTCGGGCGCGGCGCACGCGGCGCCCGGTGCAATCGCGCGTGCGGCCGAAGCCGGCCGGCGCGCAGGAGAGGAACATGACGGAACGGGAACACAAGATCGCCGACCTGTCGAAGGAATTGCTGGGCCGGATCGTGCAGGGTGCGGTGACGAACGGCGCGCCGGTGGATGCGCAACAGTGCGCGGCGCTGGCCGTGGAGTGCGCGACGGCGCTGATCGACGAGCTCGACGCGCGCAGCGGCTGAACGGAATCGTCACGCGCGGCGGCCGATCGTGCGATGCCGGGGCGACCCGGCAGGCGTTCGCTGCGCCGTGCGTTGCGCGTGACGCGTTACACGTCACGCATCGGCGTGCGTGTCGCCTTCGGCACGCACCGCGCCCGGCGGCCTGCCGACCACGCGCTTGAACGCGCGGCTGAACGCGGCGAGCGACCCGTAGCCGAGCCGGTACGCCACCGCTTCGATCGTCTCGCCCTCGCGGGCGATCCACTGCGCGGCGAGCCGCATCCGCAACTCGGTCAGGTAACGCACCGGCGTCATCCCGGTGGCCGCGAGAAAGCGCTCGGCGAATACCGAGCGCGACACGCCCGCTTCGGCGGCCAGTTCCGCGACGCTCCAGTTGCGCCCCGGATCGCGATGCAGCGCGACGATCGCGCGGCCGAGCTTCGGCTCGCGCAACGCCTGCACCCAGCCCGTCGCGTCGCCGCATCCGCACTCGACCCAGCCGCGCACGATGAACGCGGCGACCACGTCCGCGAGCCGTGCGAGGATGCCCGCGAAGCCCGCGCGCGCGGCGCACGATTCGCGTTCCATCGCGTCGAGCATCGGGCGGATTTCCGGGTAGCGCGCGAGCAGCGTGCCGACGTGCATGAATGCCGGCATCGTCCCGACGAGCGGCTGCATGCCGCCGAGATCGAGCTCCATGCACGCGCTGAAGATCAGCGTATCGCCGGCGGCCGGCTCCGTCGCGGCGCACGTCGTCGCGCCCACCGACGCGACCGTGTCGCAGATCTTCGCGGCCGCGAAGCCGCCGATCTCGCGGCACGGCGCGTCCGGATCGGACAGCAGCGCATGCGTGCGGCCGTGCGGCAGCAGGATCGCGTCGCCGGCCTCGAGCCGCACCGTCGTGCCGTCCGCGTCGCGCAGCAGCACGGGCCCGCGCCCGACGAAATGGAACTGCGCGCGGCCCGGCGCATGGCCGAAGCTCAGCCCGAACGGCCGCGGCACCTGGATCCGGCGGTACTGCACGCCGCTCAGGCGCATTCCCAGCAACAACTCGCTGACGAGGTCGTGCGTGTCGGGAATCGGGGGCAGAAGCGGCTCGGACATAGCGAGATTCGGACGATCGATCAACAAGAACGGATTGTATGTCATAGACCGTCCTGCCGCTGTTCCTTACGATACGCCCTCATCAGTACTTTCCCTAACCGACACGGAACCCCGCATGAATCCCGGAATCTCCTCGGCCGCTTCGACGGCGGCCCCCCGTGAACCGGCCTGGGGCGCGGTATTCGCGATGACGCTCGGCGTGTTCGGCCTCGTCACCGCCGAATTCCTGCCCGCGAGCCTGCTCACGCCGATGGCCGACAGCCTCGGCGTGACCGAAGGCGTGGCCGGCCAGGCCGTCACGGCCACCGCGACGGTCGCGCTCGTCACGAGCCTGCTGATCTCGGCGCTGACGCGCACGATCGACCGCCGGCGCGTGCTGCTCGCGTTCTCGGTGCTGCTCGTCGCGTCGAATCTCGCGGTCGCGTTCGCGCCCGGCCTGACGACGCTGCTGATCGGCCGCGTCGTGCTCGGCGTCGCGCTCGGCGGCTTCTGGACGATGGCGACGGCCACCGCGATGCGGCTCGTGCCGACCGCGATGGTGCCGCGTGCGCTGTCGATCATCTTCAGCGGCGTGGCGGTCGCGACGATCGCGTCCGCGCCGATGGGCAGTTATTTCGGGCACCTGATCGGCTGGCGCAACGTGTTCCTGATCGCGGCCGGGCTCGGCGCGCTCGCGTTCGTGTCGCAGGTCATGACGCTGCCGTCGATGCCGCCGAGCGGCACCACGCGGCTGCGCACGCTCGTCGACGTGCTGCGCCGGCCGACCGTCGGCCTCGGGATGTTCGCGACGATCCTCGTGTTCACCGGGCATTTCGCGTTCTTCACGTACCTGCGGCCGTTCCTCGAGCAGGTGGCCGGTGTCGGCGTGAACGGGCTGTCGGCGATCCTGCTCGGCTACGGGATCGCGAACTTCGTCGGCACGTCGCTCGCCGGGCGCGTGCTCGAGCACCGGCTGCGGCCGATGCTGATCGGGATGCCCGCGCTGATGGTCGTGCTCGGCGTCGCGCTCGTCGCGCTCGGCCGCGCGCCGATGATCGACGCGGTGCTCGTCGCGTTGTGGGGGATGGCGTTCGGCGGCGTGCCGGTCGCCTGGTCGACGTGGGTCACGCGCACCGTGCCCGACGAAGCCGAGAGCGCGGGCGGGCTGATCGTCGCGGCGATCCAGCTCGCGATCGCGACGGGCGCGGCGGCCGGCGGCGTCGTGTTCGACGCGAACGGCGCGGGCGGCGTGTTCCTGGGCGCGGCCGCGGTGCTGGCCGTCGCGGTCGCGACGATCGTGACCGGCGTGCCGAAGCGGGTTGGCGTGGCGCCGGCGCTGGCCGAGTGACGGATTACGGCACGCCGATGCGCGCGATCGCGCATCGGCTAGTGGCGCGGCGAGGTCGCGCCAGTCGTGCAACAGCCGGCCCGGTTCATGCGGCGTGGCGTGGCCGAATCGACCGTATCAAGCGGATAGCGGGACAGGACGCCGCCTGGGCGATGTGCGCCGCCGGCATGGCGGCGCGACGCCCGAAGCGTGCTTTCGGCATCTGCTCGCTGTCGATGAAACCGCCGGAAACCTACGCGCTGCGGCTCGCGACCGTCATCGACGGCGCGCTCAGCAGCGGGCAGGCACTGCATGCGCACGGGCCCGTGCGCTTCCTGCAGGAATGCGCGCAACTGCTGATGCGGAAGAAGGGCCGGAAGTGAATGACGTGACGCGCCGCTTCAGCCGCGCGTAGCCGGATCCTCCGACAGCGCGCGCAACTGGCCGCGCAACACATCGACTGCTTCCGGCGCGAACGGCCGTTCGATCTCGGTATGGGTCTGCTGCCAGAGCGGGAACGCTTCGGCCAGCAACTGATGACCGGCCGGCGTGAGTTCGAGCAGGCGGCTGCGCTTGTCGTCCGGATCCGTCGTGATCGTGAGCAGCCCGCGCCGCTCGAGCGGCTTGAGCGCGGCGGTCAGCGTGGTGCGATCCATCGCGAGCAATGACGCGACCGATTTCATCGCGGCCGGCTGCGGCCGGTTCAGCGACATCAGCAACGAGAACTGGCCGTTGGTGAGATCCAGCGGACGCAGCACATCGTCGAAGATGCGCGCGAGATTGCGCGCCGCGCGCTGCATGTGCAGGCACAGGCAGCAATCGCGCACCATCAGCGTCGTTTCGAAAGGGAGCTTTTCTTTGCGTGCCATGTTGCAATTGTGTTGATATCAACCTACTGTGTCAAGGGCGAGGTGCGGTAGCCCGCCGTGCCTGCCATCGGACGGAGGAAGCATGAGTGCTCAACAGCAGTTGTATCTCGCGGTATTCCTCGGCAGCAAGGATAGCCCGGGCATGAAGGCGTGGATGGCGTTGCCGGAGGACGAGCGGCGCACGCGGGAGCGCGAAGGGATCGCCGCATGGCATGCGTGGGTCGAGCGGCATCGCGACGCGATCGTCGAGCCCGGCGGGCCGCTCGGCAAGACCAAGACGATCGGCAAGGGCGGCGTGACGGACACCGCCAATGCGATGAGCGGCTTCACCGTCGTGCGTGCCGCATCGCACGACGCGGCCGCCGCGCTGTTCGAGGGCCATCCGCATTTCACGCTGTTCCCGGGCGATGCGATCGACGTGATGCCGGTGCTCCCGGTACCCGGCATGTGAGCGGCGACAGGCGCTGCATGCGTGGGCGAAGCGGCCGAAGTGATCGAAGCGTTCGAAGCATTCACATCATTCGAAGCACTCGAAGCATTCGAAGCGGCCGATTGGCCGTCGCCTGCGCGCGGCGATTTTTCCCGACATTATCGATGGAGACATTGCGATGAAGCTTTACGGATTCGCCGGCACGCGCACGCAACGCGCGCTCTGGGGGCTCAAGGAACTGGACGCGGATTTCGAGTTCGTGTCGGTCAACCTGCTAAAAGGCGAGCACAAGCGGCCCGAATTCCTGCGCCTCAATCCGGCCGGCAAGGTGCCCGTGCTGGTGGACGGCGACCTCGTGATTCCCGAGTCGGCCGCGATCGTGCTGTATCTCGCGGACAAGTACCCGGAGAAGGCGCTGCTGCCCGTCGATCTCGCTTTGCGCGCGCAGGCCTATCGATGGGTCATGTTCGCGGTGACGGAGCTTGAACAGCCGTTGTGGCGGATTACGCGCCATTCGTTCCTCTATCCGCCGGAAAAGCGCTCGCCGGCCGATATCGAGCTGGCACGCGAGGATTTCGCGACGATGGCCGCGATCCTCGACAGGCATCTCGAAGGGCGCGAATTCATCGTCGGCGACACGCTGACGGTGGCCGATTGCGTGACGGTCTACCTGATCGACTGGGCGAGCGAATGCCACCTGATCGAACCATTCCCGCAATTGCGTGCGTACCTCGAGCGGCTTTATGCGCGGCCGAAGGCGCCGCAGCGGATCGCGGACGCACGCAAGGCGGCGTGAAGCGGCGGTCGGTCATGTCGACGGGCGTGATCGATCGCGGCCGCGCGATCTTGCGGGCTTGCGGTTACGCCACCGCGTCAGGCGCACCCAGCGCGCGACACAGCACCGACAAGTCGCGAACGGTCAGATGCGGCGACGGGGCACGATGCGCAGCATGCTCAGCTTGCGCCCCTGCGTGACGCACGACCCACGCTGCCTGAAGCCCCGCATTCAACGCGCCGACGATATCGAGGTGAAAGTCGTCGCCGACGTGCAGCAGCTCCGCCGCCGGCACGCCGAGCGTCGCGGCGGCTGCATGGAAGATTTCCGGCTCGGGCTTCGCGAACCCGAACGCACGCGCGCTGAGCGTTTCACGGAAGAACTCGCCGCCGCCGGTCAGTTGAAGGTCCGCATTGCCGTTCGTCACCGCGATCAGCGGAAACCGCGCGCTCAACCACGCGAGCGCCGGCAATGCATCGTCGAAGAACTCGACCTGGTTTCGCGCCGAATAGAACACGTCGTAGGCGCGGTCGGTCAGTGAGACGTCTTCGTTCGCGCGCTGCAACGCCAGCCGGATCGATCCGATGCGCAACGCGCGATAGTCGCCGACGAGATCCGGCCGCGAGCGTTCGTATTCATCGCGCAGTTGGGCCAGCGTCTGCGACGTCGGCAGCACGCTCGCGGTATCGGGTGCGTGCGCGATCAGCCACGCATGCAGCGACGCCTCGGCCCGTGCGACGGAAGGGCCGAACGGCCATAGCGTGTCGTCAAGATCGAACGAGATGGCGGAAACTTTGGATAGACGCATGGCGATGGAAGATATCACGCCGTTGCCGTTCACCACGGCCACGGGATCGAGCGTCCCGTGCCGCGCTCGACGGCCTGCCGATACAGGAAGCGCGCCACGGTCAGGTCCTGCAGCGCGAGCCCCGTCATGTCGAATACGGTGATCTCGCCCGGCGAGCGATCGACCGACACGGTCCCGGCGAGCACGTCGCCGATTTCGGTGCGCGGCAGATCGGGCGCCCATTGGCACTCGCCGATGCCACGCGCCTGCTCGTGATCGTCCACGAAAATGCGCGCGCGCTGCAGCAAGCCTTCGGGAAGCTCGCGCTTGCCCGCGGTGTCCGCGCCGACGCAGGTCAGGTGGGTGCCGGGCTGAACCGCGTCCGCATCGAACAGCGGGCCGCCGCCCGGCGTGGCCGTGATGACCACGTCGCTGTCGGCCACCGCATCGTTTCGGTCGCGTGCGACGCGGATGTCGCAGCGTTCGCGGAATGCCGATTCGAACACCGCGTCCGCTTCGCCGCGCGCGTTCACGTACTGCACCGCGCACCGTTGCGGGAGCAGCCTGAGCGCACGGTCGAGCTGGACGCGCGCCTGCACGCCGGTGCCGAACACGCAGATGCGCGTACTGTCGCGGCGGGCCAGCGCCTGCAGGCCCAGGCCGCCGGCCGCACCGGTCCGGGCGGTGGTGATCGCGTTGCCGTCCATGATGCAGAGCGGGCGGCCGGTGGCCGGATCGAACAGCGCGATCGTCGCCTGGTGCGGCTCGCCGCCCAGGCTGCGATTGCCGGGCCAGAATCCGGCCGCCTTGAAGCCGAGCAGATCCTGGCTCGCGACGTCGCCCGACTTGATGCCGAACACGCCGCCGGTATGCAGCTTCTCGCGCACGACCGGGAACACGCGCCCCGCGCGTTGGCTGTGCAGCACGAAGGCTTCGCGGACCGCCGCCATCACGTGTTCGGCTTGAAGGGCCGGTTCGACGACATCCCGGTCGAGAAGAAGGAGGTGGGCGTCTGTCGGCATGGTGGGGGAGCCTGTCGGATGCAATGTGAAACGCGGTTTTATAGTTTGTATAGAATTGGACAAATAGTCAATGTCGGGAGGGCGGTCAGTCGGTCGCGCGCGGCGGCCGGTTGCGTCGCCGGACGTCGGCGTATCAGTTCGCCGCATCGGCGAACGCCACCGCGCCGCCTCTGCTTACCACCCATAGAAGCGCGGCCAGCTCTGCACGATGCCGTCGTCGCCCAGCGCCTGGTATTCCGGATGTTGCGCGCCGGTCGCGCACGCGTGGTTCGGCAGGATCCGCAAACGGGTCCCGATCGGAAACCGCTTCGCGATATCCGTGTCCGGCGTCCCGATGCGGGACACGATGCCGTGCTCCTGATTGGCCGCGCTCATCACGTACTCGCCGAGCACGTCACCGTCTTCGCTACACACCTGCCCGTAGCCGAAATCCCGCGCCTGCCGCTGCGTGCCGCGATCGCGGCTCATCGCCATCCAGCCCGCGTCGACGATGACCCAGCCTTTTTCTTCCTGGTGCCCGATGACGGTGGTCAGCACCGACAGCGCGATGTCGGACAGCGCGCACACGCCGACGTTGTGCATCACGAGGTCGAACAGCACGTACACGCCCGCGCGGACTTCGGTCACGCCGTCGAGACGCTCCGCGGACAGCGCGGTCGGCGTCGAACCGATGCTGACGACCGGGCAGGGCAGCCCGGCGGCCCTGAGGCGCTCCGCGGCGTGCACGGTCCGGCTGCGCTCCTGTTCGGCGATCGCGACCAGCGCGTCGCGGGTGTCGTATTCGTAGCTGGAGCCGGCGTGCGCGAGCACGCCGCCGAGCGTCATGCCGCCGTCGACCAGCGCGCGGCCGACGTCGATCAGCAGGTCGTCGTCGGGGGCGATCCCCGAGCGATGGCCGTCGACATCGACCTCGATCCAGACTTCGAAGCGCTCGCCGTGCTCGCGCCCGAACGCTGCGGTCGCATTCGCGGCCTGCAGGCTGTCGGCGACGATCTTCAGGTCGCAGCCCTGCCGGCGCAACGCGAGCGCCTGGCCGAGCTTCGCGGGAATCATGCCGACCGCGTAGACGATGTCGCGCACGCCGCCCGCGAAGAACTGCTCGGCTTCCTTCAGCGTCGATACCGTGATGCCTTGCGCGCCGGCCGCAACCTGCGCGTCGACGACGTGCTGGCACTTGGTCGTCTTCACGTGCGGCCGGAACCTGACGCCGAGCGCGTCCAGACGCGCCTGCATGCGCGCGATGTTGTCACGCATGCGGCCGACGTCGATCAATGCGGCGGGGGTGTTGAGAAGGAGGGGAATGCCCATGATGCGTTGCCTCGGTGGATTGCCGACAGCGAACACAGTAGGGCGTTTGGCGCGCAGCGTGTTTAACGCATGCCAAATCGAGCATTAAGCAGCATTTAATCCCGGGACCGCGCTCATGCCTTGCCGCGCCACGGCGGCGGAGCGAGGAATTGCGTCGCGGCTTCGAGGAAAACCCGCTGCCGCGCGGAGCGGCCCGTGCGTGACGGCAGCAGCGCGGTCACGGGCGCGGGCGGCAAATGCCAGTCGGGCAGCAGCCTGACCAGCTTGCCGTTCGCCAGCAGCGGCGCGACGTCCCACTCGGAGCGCTCGACGATGCCGAGCCCGGCCAGTGCCCAGTCGGTAATGACGGTGCCGTCGTTCGACGACAGCGCGCCCGTGACGCGAATCACCGCCGATCGTCTGGATTCGCCCTTGCCGTCGCCGGCTTGCGAGAAGCGCCAGCGCGGCACGTCCTCGTCGTTCTCGCGCAGGCACAGGCAGTCGTAGTGCGCGAGGTCGGACGGATGGTCCAGTTGCTTGATGCGCCGCGCGTAACCGGGGCTCGCGCACAGGAAGCGCTCGTTGGGCGCGAGCGGATAGCCGATCCACGACGACGACTTCAGGCTGCCGACATGGATGACCACGTCGGCCCCCGAAGCGCTGGTCAGCGGACTCTCCGACAGGTGCAGCGAGATTTCGAGCTTCGGATGCGTGCGTTGCACGTCGCGCACGATCCGCGCGACGTACTTGCGTCCGAAGCCGAACGGCGCGACGACGCGCAGCGTGCCCTGCACGTCGCCGTGATCGCCCGCGATGTTGCCCGGCAGCGCGTCCACGCGCTCGAGAATCTCCACGGCTTCCCGATAAAGCCGCTGACCTTCGTCGGTCAACTCGATCCCTTTCGGCTGCCGCACGGCGAGCCGGACGTCCAGCCGCGCCTCCATCCGCTGCAGGCGGATCGTGACCGCGGGCGGGGTGAGGTCGAGCAGGCGCGCGGCGGATGCCAATGAACGCGACGCGCCGATCGCGCGCACGAGGCGAAGGTCGTCGAGGTCGAGCATTGCGTGTCCTTTAATGCTGGCGTTGCCGGGCATTAAACATCACATTGCATGAAGCATGTAGCGCTACGCCGCCGCGGTCCCCATGCGGGGGCATGCGTTTCACGTCGCGCGCCCGAATTCGCGCGATTTTGGGGTGAAGGCGGTACGCCGCCGCAAGCCGCGCTGACGCGCCGCAACATCGCGGCCGACACCCGGCCGACCCCCGATAGCCGGCAGTCCGATGCAATCCGGCGCGGCGCAAAACCCGCGCGCCGCTGTGTTCTGTCCCCCAACTTCTGCCCGGTTCGCCCGCCACAGGGCAAAATACGGGTTTTCCGCACCCGAGAGGGCGCGCCCGAATCACGCGCCGGGCGGCGGCAGTGCGCATTCGCACGCCGCCGCCGGGCGCCCAGGCAAGCTGCTCGCCGTGTCGCGAGCCCACAGGAGTCCAGACCCCATGCCCGAATCCAACCTGTCCTTCTTCGGCCGGCTATCGCTGGCCGTCGGCACGTTCTTCTCCGTGATCGGCAACCGCGAGTTCGCGGCCGGCGTGCTGCGCGTGCGCGACGGCGCCCCGGCACCGGTCGCGCCGGCGCCCGTTGCGCCGGCCCCCGCGGCGGCCCCGGCACCCGCGCCCGTGAAGGCGCCGGCCCCCGAGCTGCGCGAAGCGAGCCCGCAAGCCGCGCTGCAACTGCTCGGCCTGCTGCAGCGCGATGCGCGCTTCATCGACTTCGTCGAGGAAGACATCGCCGGCTACGCGGACGCCGACATCGGCGCCGCCGCACGCCTCGTGCACGACGGCTGCCGCGCCGCGCTGCGCGAGCATTTCACGATCGTGCCGGTGCGCGACGAAGCCGAAGGCAGCCGCGTGACGCTGCCGGCCGGCTTCGACGCGACGGCCGTGCGCGTGACGGGCAACGTGGTCGGCGCCGCGCCGTTCACGGGCACGGTCAGCCACCGCGGCTGGCGCGTTGCCGACGTGCGCCTGCCGAAGCTGACGGGCAGCCACGACGCCTCGGTGGTCGCACCGGCGGAGGTGGAACTGTGAACGATCCGCGCTATTCGATCGGTATCGACCTCGGTACGACCCACTGCGCGCTGTCGTACGTCGACAGCGCCGCGAGCGACGGCGAAACGATCACGCAGCAGGTGCTGCCGATCGCGCAGCTGACCGCGCCCGGCGCGCTGGAGTCGCGCGACCTGCTGCCGTCGTTCCTCTATCTTCCGCATGAAAGCGAGCTGACGCAGGGCGACCTGACGCTGCCGTGGACGGCCTCGCGCGCGTTCGCGGTCGGCGAGATGGCGCGCACGCGTGGCGCCGGCACGCCGATCCGCCTCGTGTCGAGCGCGAAGAGCTGGCTGTGCCACCCGGGCGTCGATCGCCGCGCGGCGATCCTGCCGAGCGATGCGCCGCCGGAAGTGGCGCGCGTGTCGCCGCTGGAAAGCTCGATCCGCTACCTGACGCACCTGCGCGAAGCGTGGGACCACGCGCATCCCGACGCGCCGTTCGCCGACCAGGACGTGACGGTCACGATCCCCGCGTCGTTCGACCCGGCCGCGCGCGAGTTGACGGCCGAGGCCGCACGCGCCGCCGGCTATTCGCGCATGACGCTGCTGGAAGAGCCGCAGGCGGCGCTCTACAGCTGGATCCAGAAGAGCGAAGGCGGCTGGCGCAAGCAGGTGCAGGTCGGCGACCTGATCCTGTGCGTGGACGTCGGCGGCGGCACGACCGACCTGTCGCTGATCGCGGTGGTCGAGCGCGACGGCAATCTCGAACTGCATCGCGTGGCGGTCGGCGAGCACATCCTGCTCGGCGGCGACAACATGGACCTCGCGCTCGCGCACGTGGTCGCGCGCAAGCTCGCGCAGCAGGGCACGCAGGCCGACCCGTGGCAATTGCGCGCGCTGACCTACGCGTGCCGCTCGGCGAAGGAAACGCTGCTGTCCGACCCGACGACCGACGCGGTGCCGCTCGTCGTGCCGAGCCGCGGCTCGAAGCTGATCGGCGGCTCGATCCGCACGGAACTGACGCGCGCGGAACTCACGCAGACGATTCTCGAAGGTTTCTTCCCGCAAGTCGACGCGGCCGCGCGCCCGGTGAGCCGCGCGCGCGTCGGCCTGACGCAGCTCGGCCTGCCGTATGCGCAGGACGCGGGCATCACGCGCCACCTCGCGGCGTTCCTCGGCCGCCAGGTCGCGGCGCTCGACGCGCTCGAAGGCGTGCAGCGCATGCTGCCGCAAGGTGCGACGTTCCTGCATCCGACCGCGGTGCTGTTCAACGGCGGCGTGTTCAAGTCGCCGCTGCTCACGCAGCGCGTGCTCGATACGCTCAATAGCTGGCTCGCCGCCGAAGGCGCGCCGGCCGCGCGCCTGCTCGAAGGCGCGGACCTCGATCTGGCGGTCGCGCGCGGCGCGGCGTATTACGGCTACGTGAAGCGCGGCCGTGGCGTGCGCATTCGCGGCGGCACGGCGCGTGCGTATTACGTCGCGATCGAGTCGGCGATGCCCGCGGTGCCGGGGCTGGAGCCGCCGGTGCAGGCGCTCTGCGTCGCACCGTTCGGGATGGAGGAAGGCTCGGATGCGGCGTTGCCGCCGCAGGAGTTCGGCCTCGTCGTCGGCGAGCCGGTGCAGTTCCGCTTCTTCGGGTCGTCGGTGCGTCGCCAGGACCAGGTCGGCACGCTGCTCGACTACTGGTCGCCTGAAGAGCTGCAGGAACTCGAGGAAATCCAGGCCACGCTGCCCGCCGAAGGGCGCACGATCGGCGAGGTCGTGCCGGTGAAGCTGCATGCGCGCGTGACCGAAGCCGGCACGCTCGAACTCGAGGCAATCCCGAGCGGCACGAACGAGCGCTGGAAGGTCGAGTTCGACGTGCGCGGCGCCGCCTGAGCGCGATGAAGCGCTATACGGTCGGCATCGACCTCGGCACGAGCAATACGGTCGTCGCGTACGTCGAGGCCGGCTCCGACGCGATCCGCGTGTTCGACGTCGAGCAGCTGGTCGGCCCCGGCGCGGTGGCCGCGCAGCCGCTGCTGCCGTCGGTGCGTTATCACCCGGCGGCGGGTGAACTGCCGCCGGACGCGCTGCGCCTGCCGTGGGCGGCCGATTCGAAGGCGGGTGCGAAGGCTGATCCGAAGGCCAACGCGAATGCGGCCGGTGCACCGCCGGCCGTGATCGGCCGGTATGCGCGCACGCTCGGCGCGCAGGTGCCGGGCCGGCTCGTCACCAGCGCGAAGAGCTGGCTGTCGCACGCATCGGTCGACCGGCTTGCGGCGATCCTGCCGTGGGGCGCGGCCGACGGCGTCGACAAGGTGTCGCCGGTCGACGCGAGCGCGAGCTATCTCGCGCACGTGCGGGCCGCGTGGGATGCGCGTTTTCCCGATGCGCCGCTCGCGAAGCAGGACGTCATTCTGACGGTGCCGGCGTCGTTCGACGACGGCGCCCGCGCGTTGACGGTCGAGGCGGCCAAACGCGCGAAACTGCCGGCGCTGCGCTTGCTGGAAGAACCGCAGGCCGCGTTCTACGACTGGTTGTACGGCCAGCGCGCGACGTTGCGCGACACCTTCGCCGCGCCGCGCCGCGTGCTGATCTGCGACGTCGGCGGCGGCACGACCGACCTCACGCTGGTCGACGTCGCGCCGGGAGACGATGGCGAACCGGCCTTCACGCGCGTCGGCGTCGGCAATCACCTGATGCTCGGCGGCGACAACATGGACCTCGCGCTCGCGCGCCTGGTCGAGACGCGGCTGACCGAGCCCGGCACGCGGCTGTCGGCCGCGAGCCTGTCGCAGCTCGTCGAGCGCTGCCGCGCGGCGAAGGAGCGGCTGCTCGGCGACGACGCGCCGGCCTCCGTCACCGTGACGCTGCTCGGCGCGGGCAGCAAGCTCGTCGGCGGCGCGCGCTCGGCCGAGCTGACGCGTCAGGAAGTCGAGCAGATCGTCGTCGACGGCTTCTTTCCGCAGGTCGAGGCCGGCGAGCTGCCGCGCCGCGCGCGGGCCGCGATCGTCGAATTCGGCTTGCCGTATGCGAGCGACCCGGCCGTCACGCGCCACGTCGCCGCGTTCCTGAATCGTCATGCGGAAGGCCCGCTGCCCGACACGCTGCTGCTCAACGGCGGCGTGTTCCGCGCGGGTGCGCTGGCCGGCCGTCTCGCGCAGACGCTCGGCGCGTGGCGCGGCGCGCCGCTCGACGTGCTGCACAACGCGCATCCGGACGTGGCGGTCGCGCGCGGCGCGGTGGCCTATGGCCTGGCGCGGGCGGGGCATGCGCCGCGCATCGGCGGCGGTTCCGCGCGCAGTTATTTCCTCGTGCTCGACGATGGCGAGGGCGCCGCGGCGGCGCGCGGTGTCTGCCTGCTGCCGCGCGGTGCCGAGGAAGGCCGCGAGATCCGGCTCGAGGAACGCACGTTCGCGCTGCAGCTCGGGCAGCCGGTGCGTTTCCACCTCGTGTCGACGGTTGCCGACACCGCGTACCAGCCGGGCGATCTGGTCGAGCTGGACGGCGGCGACTTCGTGCGGCTGCCGCCGATCGCGACGGTCGTCGACGCGAAGGCCGGTAGCGATGCGCGCGAAACGCCGGTGAAACTCACCGCGTCGCTGACCGAGGTCGGCACGCTCGAAATGCACTGCATCGCGACCGACGATGCAGCGCGCCGCTGGCGGCTCGAATTCCAGTTGCGCGGCGATGCGCCCGCGCAAGGCGACGATGCCGCGTTCGCGCGCCATCCGCGCGTCGATCACGCGATCGAGCTGATCGACCGCTCGTTCGGCAGCAAGGCCGCGGACGTCACGCCGAAGGACACGCGACGGTTGCGCGCGCAACTTGAACAGGTGCTCGGCCCGCGCGACGAGTGGGACGTCGCGCTCGCGCGCGAGCTGTTCGACGCGTTGCTTGCGCGCGCGCGTCGCCGGCGGCGCTCGGCCGATCACGAACGCGCGTGGCTGAACCTTGCCGGCTATTGCCTGCGCCCGGGCTTCGGCCATCCGCTCGATGCGTGGCGCATCGAGCAGCTGTGGCCGCTGTTCGACGACGGGATCCAGTACGTGAACGACGCGCAGGTGTGGTCCGAGTGGTGGACGTTGTGGCGGCGCGTGGCCGGCGGCCTCGACGACGACGCGCAGACGCAGGTGCGCGATGCGATCGCGTTCCTCGAACCGTCCGACGACAAGCGCCGCAAGCTGCCGTTCGACCCGGCCAAGGTCGGCCCGGCCGACATGACGCGCTTGTCGGCATCGCTCGAACGATTGCCGGTCGAGCGCAAGGTGGAACTGGCCGAGCGGTTGATCGTGCAATTGCAGAAGCCGGCCGAGCGCACGCTGTGCGCGTGGGCGCTCGGGCGGATCGGTGCGCGCCGGCCGTTCTACGGCAGCGCGCACAGCGTGGTGCCGGCCGACGTCGCGAACCGCTGGCTCGACGCGCTGTTCGCGCTGGACTGGAAGCAGGTCGAACCCGCGGCGTTCGCGGTCGCGCAAATCGCGCGGATGACAGGTGACCGCGAACGCGATTTGCCGGATGAAACGCGTGAGGCGGTGATCAAGCGCCTGTCTTCCGCGAATGTGTCGGCCGCGTGGATCGACATGGTGCGCGAGGCGATTGCGTTCGATGAAGCCGACACCGCACGTGTGTTCGGCGAAACGTTGCCGGCCGGGTTGAAGCTGCTGGCGGGGTGATGAACGGGCGGGACGATGCTTCGATCTGATTCGCAGATCGAAGCATCGTCCGGCGACGCATCGGGCTATTCGCGCAGGATGTCCACTCAGGTCGAAGCATCGTCCGGCGGCGCCATCGGGCTATTCGCGCAGGATGTCCGCTCAGGCCGAAGCATCGTCCGGCGGCGCCATCGGGCTATCCGCGCAGGATGTCCGTTCAGGCCGAAGCGTCGTCCGGCGGCGCTTTCGGGCTATCCGCCGCAGGATGTCCGCTCAGGCGTGCGGCACCGGTTCGCGTTACCGCGCCGCCGATTCCATTTCCTTCACGTCATGTGCTGCGGCCCGCCGCGCGAGATGAATGCCCGCGAGCATGCAGCGCACCGAGCCACCGGCCAGTTCGATCGTCGACACGTCGAGCGGCAGCAGCCGCGCGGAGCGTTCGATCGTCGCGCGCTGGCCGCCGGTGAGGCAGTCGAACGCGCGCCGCGACAGCGCGAGCACGCGCCCGTCCTTGCCCGACAACTCAAGCGTATTGCCCGCGAAATTCGCGATCTGCGCATGATCGAGCGCGATCACGGTGCGGCCCGTTTCGGTCAGGCGTTGCGCGATTTCGTCGCGGCGCCGGCGGTCGGCGATCAGGTCGAGGCCGATCATCGCGAACTCGGTGGCGACGCTCATCATCACGTTCGTGTGATAGATCGGGTTGCCGTTCGCATCGGCCGTATCGAAGCAGATCGGCTCGAAGTTGAAGTGCGTGCAGAAGCGTTCGAGCGCGACCGGATCGGCGCGGCGCGAACGCGCGGTGTACGCGATGCGTGCGACGTGGTCGAGCACCATCGCGCCGGTGCCTTCCAGGAACACGTCGTCGTATTCGAGCCCCGAGTAGTCGATCACGTCCTGCACGCGGTATTCCTCTTTCAGCATTTCGACGATGTCCGCGCGCCGCTCGCGGCGGCGGTTCGGGCTATGCATCGGAAACAGCGCGATATGCCCGCCCGGATGAGTCGAGAACCAGTTGTTCGGGAACACGGAGTCGGGCGTGTCGCGCTCGCCGTGATCGTCGAACACGTGCACGCGCACGCCTGCATCGGCGAGTGTGCGCGCGGCGGCCGTGACTTCGTCGCGCGCGGCGGCCCACACCGACAGCGTGTCGTGCGCGCCGCCGACGGCCGTGCGCTGGAACGCGTTGTCGGCCGCGGTCTGCGGATTCGGCAGGAAGCGGTGCGGCCGGATCATCACGACGGCGGCCGGCGCCTGGATCGATACGAGATTCATGAACGTTTGAAGAGACAGGCGGAGAATCGGGCGGCGCGCCGGCCGCCCGGGATGACGATCAGCGTGCGAACGCGGCGACGGCTTCGGTCACGAACGCCGCATGACCCTGCGCGATCGCGGCCGGATCGTCGATCAGCGCGAACAGGTTCTTCGGATCGACGGCCGGCGGAATCAGCGCGATCTCGACGCCCGCGTTGTGCTGCTGCGCGAGCGCATACAGGTAGCGCAGCGCCGAGTAGTCCTCGAGCGCGAAGCCGACCGAGTCGAACACCGTGACTTCATCTGCGCGCTCGCGGCCGGTCGTCTCGCCCTGCAGCACGCGCCACAGTTCGGTCACCGGGAAGTCGGCCGGCATCTGCTGGATCTCGCCCTCGATGCGCGACTGCGGCTCGAATTCGACGAACACGCGGCCCGCCTGCAGCACGCCCGCGTCGAGCTCGGTCTTGCCCGGGCAATCGCCGCCGACCGCGTTCAGGTGCATGCCGGGCTCGATCATGTCGGCCGTGACGATCGTCGCATACGCCTTGTCGGCGGTGACGGTCGTCACGATGTCGGCGCCACGCACGGCGTCGGCGGTCGACGCGGCGCGCACGACGCGCAATTCAGGGTAAGCGGCGAGGTTCTTCACGAGCTTGTCGGTCGCGAGCGGATCGACGTCGAACACGCGGATCTCGTCGATGCCGAGCAGCGTATGGAATGCGATCGCCTGGAATTCGCTCTGTGCGCCGTTGCCGATCAGCGCCATCGTGCGCGCGTCGGGGCGCGCGAGCGCTTGCGCGGCCAGCACCGACGTCGCGGCGGTGCGCAACGCGGTGGTCAGCGTGAGTTCGGCGAGCAGCAGCGGGTAGCCGGTGTCGACTTCGGCGAGCGCGCCGAACGCCATCACGGTGTGCATCCCGCGCGCGGCGTTGACGGGGTGGCCGTTCACGTACTTGAACGCGAACAGCGACGCGTTCGCGACGGGCATCAGCTCGATCACGCCGTCGCGCGAGTGGCAGGCGACGCGCGGCGACTTGTCGAAGTCGGCCCAGTGCAGGTAATCGGCGCGCAGCGTGTCGACGAGCGCGCGCAGGAACGGCGTGACGCCGGTCTGGGCGATCAGTCGGGCGGTGGCGGGTACGTCGAGGAAGCGGGTCATCGGTCTGTCTCCATTTTGCTGCCCGGACGCGTGTCCAGGCGTTCTGGTCGACCGGGGCGGGCGTGTCGGCCCGGGCCCCGGCTCCGTCAAAAGCGGCGTCGCGGCCCATGCGGCCGGTCGTTGGAGTCATTATTTCCGTGAGTCGAGCCAACAAAAAGACGGCAAAAATCGCAGATTTCTCGATAGACTTGGCAGATTGCTGGCCGGATATGGCAGTTTGTTCAAATCATGCTGGTCGAAATGCGTGCCGTCCGGCACGCTGGCGGCCGTGTCACGTTCAACAGGAAGGTCCGTTCATGATTACGCTCGACGACGTCGACCGGCAGCTCATCGCTTTGCTGCGCGACAACGCGCGGATGCCCGTCGTCGCCCTTGCGAAGGCCTTGCGCGTCGCGCGCGCGACCGTGCAGAACCGGCTGACGCGGCTGGAGAAGAACGGCGTGATCGTCGGCTATACGGTGCGGCTCAAGCCGGCCGCCGAGCGGCACCGGATCCGCGCGCTGATGTCGATCGCGGTGCAGGGCAATCGCGGCGCGGAAGTGGTGAAGGTGCTGCGCGGGCATCCGAACGTCGCGTCGATCCACAGTACCAACGGGCGCTGGGATCTGGTCGCCGAGCTGCACGCCGATTCGCTCGAGCATTTCGATCGCGTGCTCGGCGCGATCCGGTTGATCGACGGGATCGCGAATACGGAGACGAGCATTCTGTTGTCGACGCACAAGGCGTGACGCGCGGTGGCGCGCGTCGGCCGGCGTGCTCGCCTGCGCCAGCGCGGCGGCGTGTCAGTCGCCCGCTGCGGATTCGGGAAACACCGGTTCGCCCAGCGTCAGCATCAGCCGGTTCGCCCACGCGAAGATCGCGACGGCGTGCGACAGATCGAGAATTTCTTCGTGGGTGAGCCCTTCGGCTTCGAGCGCGGCGATGTCGCGTTCGTCCACCGTGTCGGGCCGTTCGGTCAGCGCGACCGCATAGCGGATGATCGCGCGTTCGCGCGCGGTCGTGCCGGCTGTCGACGGATCGTCGAACACCTGGTCGATCGCATCGGTGCGTTTCGCGAGCTGCGCGAAGCGTTGTGCGTGCACCGATGCGCAATACACGCAGCCGTTCACGCGCGACACGGCCGTGCTTGCCAGCTCGCGTTCCGCGCGCGACAGTCCGCCGGGACCGTACATGATCGCGTTGAACACGCCGGAGCGTTGCCGCAGGATCTCGGGCAGGTGCACGAGCAGCAGGTAATAGTCGGACGTCTTCGCCTGCGGGTGGCTTGCTTCGAGCACCGCAAGCTGATCGGGCGTCGCGGCATCGAGCGATACTGTGCCGAGCCACGCGCGCCAGCCGAGCGTGTCGGATGTGAAGCCGTGAGTGCTCGTCGTCATGCGGCCTCCTTGCCGGCACGGGCCTGAAGCGCCTGCGCGGCAACGGCGACGCGCAACTGATAGGCGACGAACGCCACGAGCTGCGACAGTGCGACGATCGCGGGTGTCGTGAGGCCGGTCGACTTCAGTGCGTCGAGATCGGATGCGCGCGCATCGACAGGGGAGAGGGTCAGGCGCTTCGCGTGCGCGAGAATCGCGCCGAGACGTTGGGGCAGCGCGTCGAATGCATCGGCATCGACCTGTTCGATGTCGCCGGCCGTGCCGCCCGCGTCCAGCAGTCGTGCGCGATACGTGTCGGACAGCGCGTATGCATTCGACTTCCGCGCGACATACCGCGCCGCATGCAGCCGCTCGACCAGCGAAAGATCGGGCAATCCGGGATCGAACAGCGCGGCTTCGCTCAGCTGCGTATGCAGCAGCACCTTGTCGCGTGCGCGGCGCAGCGCGGCGACGGCATCGCCGTCGCGCAGGCCGGCCACTGCGTCGATCGTGTCCGGCACGGCGGCCGGCGTGATGGAGTCAGTCATCGTTTCGGTGTTCCTTCTTCGTCGGTGTGATCGATGGCGTGCGCTCACGCATCGGCGTCGCGCCATTCGTCGCCTTGCAGCTCGGCATTCGCGAACGCGACGAGCGCGTCGTAATGCCGGTCGCGATCGGCGTCGAACAGCCGGCTCGCGATGCCGCGTGCGAGCCGCCCGGCGCCCGCGCTGATCGCGGGGATGTCGCCCGACAGCTTGCCGTGGCTCAGGCTCGCCGCATGGTTGAAGCAATGGATGCGCGTGACGGCCGGGCAGGCGCCGCGCTCGCGTTCCTGGAACGCGAACGCGGGGCCGAGATCGGGCGACTCGGCGAGCTCGTCGAGCCATGTGTCCGGTTCCGGTTGATAGCGATCCTTCCAGCGCCGCACATGCGGCCCGAACGACGCGAATTCCGCGCGTGTCGTCCAGTCGGAATGAAAGCCCGTCGCGAAGATCAGGAAGTCGACCGTGTAGCGGCCGCGCGGCGTGACGACGTCGAGGCCGTCCGCGTGTTCGACCAGCGTTTCGATCGGGCTGGCTGCATGGAAGTGTGCGTGAGCATGCCGCGACACGCGCAGCACGCTGTCGCGCGGCGGCGGTGTCTGCGACGTCAGCGCGTAGTGCATGAAGCGCCACTTCGTCGCATCGTCGAGATCGGCATAACCGTGCACGAGGCCCGGGCTGCCGATGCCCGTCAGCTTGTTGATGCGCGGAATGTCCGCGCGACGGAAGAACAGGTCGACGCGCGCGGCGCCCGCTTCGAGCGCGGTGCCCGCATTGTCGAACGCGGACGCGCCCGCGCCGACCACGCCGACGCGCTTGCCGGCGAGCGAAGCGAAATCGATCGGCTCGGACGAATGGGCCCAACGCGAGCGCGGCGCGCGTTGCGCGACGGGCGGCACGTACGGGCCGCCGAGCCCGTCGCGGCCGGTCGCCAGCACGACGTGTCGCGCGAGCACGGTCTGCGCCTGGCCGTTCGCGCGCAGGTCGAGCGCGAGCAGGCCGTCGTCGCGCGGACGCAGTGCCGCGAGCGCGGTGTCGTTGCGCACCGGCAGGTCGAGCACGCGGCGATACCAGCGCAGGTATTCCATCCATTGCGTGCGCGGAATCTTGTAGAGCGCGTCCCACGCGTCGCGGCCGTATCGTGCTTCGAACCACGCGCGGAACGTCAGCGCGGGCAGGCCGAGCGCGGGGCCGGTGAGCTGCTTCGGCGAGCGCAGCGTCTCCATCCGCGCGAACGTGATCCACGGGCCTTCGTAGCCGGCCGGTGCACGGTCGATCACGCACTGGTTGTCGATGCCGAGCAGGCGCAGTTCGGCGGATGCCGCGAGCCCCGCCATTCCGCCGCCGACGATCGCGACGTCGAGCACGCGCGTGCCGTCGACGTCGCGCGGCGGCACCCACGACGGCGCGGGCAGGTCGAGCCAGCGCAGGTCCTGGGCGAGGCGGGCTTCGAGTGCGTCGAGCGTGTCGGGTGCGTCGGGTGTGTCGGGCGTCGCCGTCATGCGGCCTCCGGGCGGGTACCGCGTGTGCGTGTGGTTCGTGTGGCGCGTGTCACGCGAGGCGGGCGATCGATGCGCAACCGGTCGCCTCGCAGCAGCGCGTCGTGCACGGATGCATCGTGAAAGGTCACGTCGTCGAGCAGCGCGCGCGTCGTGTTCTGCAGCGCGTCGAGCAGCGCCTCGACGGCGGCCGTGCGCGTCTTGCCGGCGGGCGTCGCGACACCGAACGCGAACGGGATGTCGACATCGAGCGGTCGTGCGACGACGCCGTCCACCGGCAGTGCCACGCCGGTCGCCGGGTCGACGATGCCGATCCCGACGCCTGCGCGCGCGGCCATCACCGCGTTCAGCGATGCATTGGTTTCGATGAACACGTGCGCGTCGACGCGTGCGGCCGCGAATGCCGCATCGATCCGCTGGCGCAGCCGGTGCCGGTTCGCGACCGTCACGATGCGGCGGCCCGCGAGATCGCGCAGCGCGATGCGCGGCTTGCCCGCGAGCGGATCGTCGGCCGGCAGCACGGCGACGCAGGGCGTTTGCGCGATCCAGTGCACGTCGAGCCCCGCATGCGCCATCGGCAGCGTGACGACGCCGATATCGGCCGTGCCGGCGAGCACTTCGTGCACGACGTGTTCGGCCGACTCGCTGCGCAACTGGTAGTGCGGCGCGTGCGCGCCGTCGGGCAGTGCGGCGAGCGCGGCCGGCACGAGCGTGGCCGCGAGTGAAGGCGTGGTCGCGATGCGCACGGGTTCGGCGGTTTCGTCGCCGAGTGCGCGCGCCCGCGCTTCGATCGCGCGCAGGCCGACGAGCGAGCGTTCGACTTCCTCGTAGAGCAGGAATGCACGGCGCGTCGGCGTGACGCGCGGGCCGTGCCGGTCGAACAGCGCATAGCCGAGATCGGCTTCGAGCTCCTGGATCTGTCGCGTGACGGCCGGCTGCGAGCGGCCGAGCAGTTCGCCCGCGCCGGTCACGCTGCCGGCCGACATGACCGCGGAAAAGGCTTCGAGTTGATGCAACTCCATGACGCGTTCCGATGATGCGATTTGCGCATTGTAGGAGTGCGAGCATGCACGATTCATATAATGATTTTTGCTATCGACAGTGCCAGACATGCGAAGGGCACGCGCGCCGGGACGACGAGTCGTGCATGCATGCGCGTCGGCCGGCAGCGCTGCACGACGGCAAACGTCAATCGAATCAATGCGCTGCAGCGCATGCCGATGCGTCGCGCGGGACGCGCCGTGCAGGAGACCGTGGCAGTGATGTTGCGCTTCGCGCCGCGCACGATATCGATATGCGCAAAACTTCGTTGGAACGCCCTGAACCGGATGGTTACATGCCCTCACTCTTTTCGACTGACTGAAGCTGGGGGGACGCATGAACGTTTCGGGGAACGACGCACGCGGCGCATGGCGGCGCGTGCTGGGCACGGTGGCGGCACTGGCTGCCGCATGGGGCTTGTCGACGGGCGGCGCGCTCGCGGCGGGCGTGTCCGGCGAGCCGGTGGTGATCGGCGTGAGCGGGCCGCTCACCGGGCAGGATGCGCAATACGGCGAACAATGGAAGCGCGGCTTCGATCTCGCGCTCGACGAGATCAACGGCGGCGGTGGCATCCACGGCCGGCCGCTCGCGGTCGACTTCCAGGACAGCCGCAGCGATCCGCGCCAGGCGGTGGCGATCGCGCAGAAATTCGTCGCGGACCCACGCATCGTGATCGAGCTCGGCGACTTTTCCAGCGCGACGTCGATGGCCGCGTCGCCGATCTACCAGCGCGGGCAGCTGATCCAGTTCGGCTTCACGAATTCCCATCCGGATTTCACGAAGGGCGGCGACTACCTGTGGAGCACCGCGCTGAGCCAGGCCGAGGAGCAGCCGCTGCTCGCGCGCTACGCGGTGAAGGAGCTCGGCTTCAAGCGGATCGCGGTGCTGTACCTGAACACCGACTGGGGCCGCACCAGCAAGGACATCTTCGCGAAGGCGGTGACGGGGCTCGGCGCGCAGGTCGTCGCGGCCGAAGGCTACCAGCCGGCGGAGAAGGATTTCCGCTCGACGCTCGTGCGGATCGGTGCGTCGAAGCCCGATTCCATCGTGCTGATTTCCTACTACGCGGACGGCGCGCAGATCGTGCGGCAGGCGCGCACGTCGGGGCTCACGCTGCCGATCGCGGCAGTCGGCTCCGTGTATTCGCCGAAGTTCCTCGAACTCGGCGGCACGGCCGTCGAAGGCGTCTATACGGAATCGAACTTCTTCCCGGCCGAACCGCGACCGGAGGTGCAGGCGTTCGTGCAGCGCTATCGCGCGAAATTCCATGCCGATCCCGATTCGTTCGTCGCGCGTGCATACGATGCGCTGATCCTGTCGGCCGAGGTGCTGCGCCGCTACGGCGTGACGCGCCAGGCCGCGCACGACGGCTTCGAGAAAGTGAGCGACGTGCCGAGCGTGATCTTCGGCAAGGTGCGTTTCGATCCGCAGACGCGCCGCGTCGCGGGCGCACGCACCGTGTATCTCGTCGTGAAGCAGGGGCAGTGGGCGCTGTGGGACGGCGCGAAGCCGCAGCTCGCGGCGCGCTGACCCCGACCCGGAACCGCATGCAAATGACGGACGCATCGTGATGGCTTCCTGGCTCGACTACACGCTCAACGGCCTCATCGTCGGCAACATCTACGCGCTGCTCGCGGTGGGGCTCGCGCTGATCTTCGGCGTGTCGCACCTGATCAACTTCGCGCACGGCTCGGTCTACATGGTCGGCGCCTTCATCGGCTGGCTGTGCCTGACGCGCTTCGGCTTGCCGCTGCCGGCCGCGCTCGCGGCGGTCGTCGTCGGCTGCGGCGCGCTCGGCATCGCGATCGAGCGGGTCGGGCTGCGGCCGTTGCGCCACGCCGCGCGCATCGCGCCGCTGCTCGCGACGATCGGCATCAGCTTCATCCTCGACCAGCTCGCGCAACTCGCGTTCGGCGCGGACCCGCGTGCGGTGCCGACGCCGCTGCCCGACTGGCACCTGCGCATCGCCGGCGCGACGCTCGGTGCGCTCGACCTGCTGATCGCCGGCATCGGCCTCGCGGCGGCCGCGCTGCTGTACGGCTTCCTGCGCTTCACGCGGCTCGGCTGGGCCGTGCGCGCGACCGCGCAGGATCGCGACGCGGCGCTGCAGATGGGCGTCGACGTCGATCGCGTGAACCAGACGGTGTTCGCGATCGCGTGCGCGCTCGGCGGTGTCAGCGGGCTGCTGGTCGGCATGTACTACAACAGCATCGATCCGGCGATGGGCTTCCAGGCGACGCTGAAGGGCGTGGTCGCGCTGCTGATCGGCGGGCTCGGCAACGTGCCCGGCGCGATCGCCGGCAGCCTGCTGCTCGGCCTCGTCGAAAGCTACGGCGTCGCGCTGTTCGGCACCAGCTATCGCGACCTGTTCGCGTTCGGGCTGCTGATCGTGTTCCTCGTGTGGCGGCCGAACGGCCTGTTCAGCGGGAAGCGCGCGCTGCCGCCGGAGCCGATGACGGGCACCTTCCTCGCGGCCGCGCAAGCCGTGCGCGTGCCGCGCCCGGTGCTCGTCGTGCTGATCGTGGCGGCGGCCGTGCTGCCGTGGCTCGGTGCATCGCCTTATGTGCTGCAGACGCTGACCAACGCGTGGCTGTACGGGCTGCTCGCGCTGAGCCTCACGCTCGTCGCGGGCACGGTCGGGCAGATCTCGCTCGGCCACGCCGCGCTGCTCGTGATCGGTGCGTATGCGTCGGCGCTGCTGTCGTCGGATCTCGGCTGGTCGCCGGCCGTGACGATTCCGTGCGCGGGCGCGATCACCGCGGTGCTCGGCACGCTGCTCGTCTATCCGGCGTTCCGGCTGCGCGGGCACTACGTGTCGATCGCGACTCTCGGGATCGGCGAAGTGGTGAGTCTCGTGATCCTGAACTGGGACGGCCTCACTCGCGGCCCGCTCGGCATCACCGGCATCGCGCCGCTGCCGTGGGCGACGACCGCGCGCGCCGCGTACTGGTTCACGCTCGCGGTGCTCGTCGCGTTCGCGCTCGTGCAGGTGCGGCTGCTGCGCTCGCATCTCGGCCGCACGCTGCGCGCGGTGCGCGAGGACGACGTCGCCGCACGTGCGCACGGCATCGCACCGAACCGCTACAAGGCGATCGCGTTCGCGGTCGGCGGCGTCGCGGCCGGCGTGAGCGGCGGCATCGCCGCGCACCTGTACAGCTACATCAATCACCAGACCTTCGATTCGCAGGTGTCGATCCTCGCGCTGACGATGGTGATCCTCGGCGGGCTCGGCAACGTGCTCGGCGGCGTCGTCGGCGCGATCGCGCTGATCGGGCTGCCCGAGCTGTTCCGCTGGGCGGCCGACTACCGGATGCTGATCTACGGCCTCGTGCTGCTGCTGCTCGTCCGGTTCCGGCCGCAGGGCCTGCTCGGCACGGTGTGAGGAGGAATGCGATGACCACCACTCGACCCTTGCTCGACGTACGGGGTTTGACGCGCCGCTTCGACGGCGTGACCGCGCTCGACGCGGCAAGCCTGACGCTCGCCGACGGCGAGCTGCTGAGCGTGATCGGCCCGAACGGCGCGGGCAAGTCGACGCTGTTCAACCTGATCGCGGGCGCGGACCGCCCCGATGCCGGCCGCGTGACGTTCGACGGCCGCGACATCACCGGCACGCCGCCGGAACGGCTCGCGGCGCTCGGCATCGCGCGCACGTTCCAGCACGGCCGCGTGTTCGGCAACCTGAGCGTGCTCGACAACGTGCTGATCGGCGCGCACGCGCGGTTGCGCGCGGCGCGGCCGGGCTGGCCGGCGCTCGGCGCGGCGGCCGAGGTGTGGCGCGCGCTCGTGCGGCCCGCGTCGGTGCGGCGCGAGGAAGCGGCGCTGCGCGACGAGGCGCGCGACATCATCGCCGGGTTCGGCGAGCGGCTCACGCCGCGCATCGATCATCCGGCGCACAGCCTGTCGTATGCGAACCGGCGGCGCGTGGAGATCGGCCGCGCGCTCGCGCTGCATCCGCGCCTGCTGCTGCTCGACGAGCCGACCGCCGGGATGAACGAGACCGAGACCGCCGAGATGCTGCAACTGATCCAGTCGCTGAAGACGCGCGGCCTGACGATCCTGCTGATCGAGCACAAGCTCGAACTCGTGATGCGCGTGTCCGACCGCGTGATGGTGCTCGACAACGGCGTGAAGATCGCCGAAGGCGCGCCACGCGACGTGCGGCACGATCCGCGCGTGATCGAGGCTTATCTCGGTCGCCGCCATGCAGGCGGCACGACGGCCGAGCGCACCGTGCAGGCGGCCGCATGAGCGCACCTTCTTCCGGACCCGACACGACCATGACCGACGCACTGCTGAAACTCGAACACCTCGACACGTTCTACGGCCCGGTGCAGGTGCATTTCGACGTGAACGTCGAAGTCGGTCGCGGGCAGATCGTCAGCCTGCTCGGCGGCAACGCGAGCGGCAAGTCCACGACGATGAAGCTGATTCTCGGGCTGATGCGGCCGCGTCGCGGCGTCGTGCGTTTCGACGGCGACGACGTGACCGCGCTCGCGACGCCGCAGCGCGTGCGGCGCGGGATCGCGGCCGTGCCCGAGGCGCGGCGGCTGTTCGGCGACATGAGCGTGCGCGAGAACCTGCTGATGGGCGCCTATACGCGCGGCGATCGTACGGCGGTGGCCGACGACTACGCGCGCGTGCTCGAACTGTTTCCGCGCGTGCGCGAGCGGCTCGCGCAGCGCGCGGGCACGCTGTCGGGCGGCGAGCAGCAGATGCTCGCGATGGCGCGCGCGCTGATGGCGCGTCCGAAGCTGATCTGCATGGACGAGCCGACGATGGGGTTGTCGCCGCTCTACGTCGACAAGGTGCTGGAACTGATCGACACGATCAACCGGCAGGGCGTGACGGTGTTCATGGTCGAGCAGAACGCGAGCCTCGCGCTGGAGATCGCGCATTACGGATACGTGCTGCAGACGGGGCGCGTCGTGCTCGAAGGGCCCGCGAAAACGCTGCTCGACGACGAACGCGTGCGCGATGCGTATCTCGGCGGGGAGGCGGTCGCGGCGTAGTCGACGGAAGGGGCGCCGCGTTCCGCCGATTCATGCGTGACCGGCGTGCGCCGTTGCCGGCCGCGGAAACGTCAGCACCACCGCGAACCCGCCCGCATCGGGAAACGCGAACCCGACGCGCCCGCCGTGCGCCTTCATCACTTCCTGCACGATCGCGAGCCCGAGCCCCGACCCGGTGCGGCGTTCGCTGCCGTCCGGTGCGATCCGCACGAACGGCTGCAATGCCGCGTCCCAATGCTCGCGCGGAATGCCGCGCCCGTTGTCGGTGACGGTCAGCGTCACCGACCGATCCGCGTTGCCCGCGGTGGCGACCGACACGACGATATCGTCCGCATGCCCGTGCAGCAGCGCGTTGTGCAGCACGTTCGACAATGCCTCCTGCAGACTGATTGCATCGCCGTCGATCCACGCATGCGGCGCGTCGCTCGCGAACGCGACGGCCACGTCGCGCGCGTCCGCGAGCGGAATCGTGCGGCCGAGCACGTCCTTCGCGAGCGCGACGAGATCGACGGGCTGCAGCGGCACGACCTCGGTCCGATGAATCACCATCGCATGATTGAGCAACTGCCCGGTGAGACGCCCGACATCCGAGCAGGTCGCGCGCAACGCATCGAGCCGCGCCGCATGACGCGCGGGATCGGCTTCGCCGTCGAGCAGTTCGATCTGCGCGTCGAGCCGCGCGAGCGGCGTGCGCATCTGGTGCGCGGCGTCGGCGATGAAGCGCTGCATCGCGTTGATCCGCTCGGCGAGCCGCCGCATCAGCCCGTTGATCGACCCGATGATCGCGTCGATCTCGCTCGGCGTGTCGACGGCCACCGGCCGCAGGTCGGCCGGGTCGCGCGCGGCGATGATCGCGCCGATCTGTGCGAGCGGGCGCAGCCCGCGCCGGATCGCGAGGCCGCTCGCGCCGATCGCGAGCACGCTCATCAGCAGGATCAGCGTCCACACCTTGATGCTCATGTCGTTCGTCAGCTGTTGCCGCGCATTGGTTGTCTGCGCAACCGTCACGAGCGCCCAGCCCGGCGTGCTTTCTTCCGGCATGTAGCGCGCGATGGTCGCGGTGCGGATCCGGTGACCCTGGTAGACGGCGTTCGCGAACGACGGGCCCTGTTTCGCGGCCGCGAGCGTTGCGGGGCTCGCGAGATCGTTGTAGCCGGCCACGACGACGCCGCGCGAATCGACCACCTTGTAGTAGACGAGGTCGTAGCGCGACAGCGTCGACAGCGCGGCGACGGGCGGGTTCAGCGCGAGCACGCCGCCTTGCACATACAGGTTCTCCGCGACCTGGATCGACGCGCCGGCGAGCAGCTGGTCGTACGCGCGCTCAGCCGCGACGCCCGCGTAGTAGCGCGCGATCGCGGCCAGCGCGAGCGCACCGGTCGCGACGACGAGCGCGATGAACAGCAGCGTGCGCCCGAACAGCGTCTTCGGGAACCAGTCAGTGCGCGGCAATCTGATACCCCATCCCGCGCGCGGTGCGGATCTCGACCGAGCTGCCCTGCAGCTTCCTGCGCACGCGCGTCACGTATTGCTCGACCGCGTTCGCGGTCGGCTCGTTGCCGAAGCTGAACAGCTGGTTCAGCAGTTCGTCCTTCGAGAAGATCCGCTGCGGACGGCTCGCGAGGATCTCCAGCAGCGCGAATTCCTGGCGCGACAGCGACAGCGGCTGGCCGTCGAGTTCGGCAAGCCGGCTGCTGCGGTCGATCACGAGGCCGCCGAGCGTCAGCACGTCGTTCGCATGGCCGCTGTTGCGGCGCAGCAGCGCCTGCACGCGCGCATCGAGCTCGCGGTAGTCGAACGGCTTCACGAGATAGTCGTCGGCGCCGAGGCCGAGGCCGCTCACGCGGTCATCGATCGCCGAGCGCGCGGTGACGAGCAGCACCGGCGTCGTGCTGCCCGACGCGCGCAGGTTGCGCAGCACCGCGAAGCCGTCGAGGCCGGGCAGGTTCGCATCGAGCACGACGAGGTCGAAGCGCTCGACGCGCAGCAGGCCGTTCGCGGTCGAGCCGTCGGTTTCGAGATCGACGGCATGGCCGAGCCGCGCGAGGCGGCTGCGGATCGCCGCGCCGATTTCGGCATCGTCCTCCACGACGAGAATGCGCATGGTGCCGTTTGCAGGGTGAGGGGTTAGGGGTTTTCCCGGGGGCGGGATGTCAGTATTTTCTCAGACTCGCTCGATAACCTGTGTTCAGCCGGAGCAAGCGACGACGGCATTAATACCAGAGGAGACGGCAACATGCAGCATGTCACGGGCACGACGAAGGCGCGGCCGGATGCACGGCGTAGCCTGACGCCGGCTGCCACGTTGCCGCTGGTCGCGCGCCGCATGGAGGCATGCGCATGAAGACGTCGCCGCGCCGCCGCGCGTTGCTCGCCGCCGGCCTCGGCATGCTGGGCGCGCTCGGGGCGCCGTCGCCGGTGCGCGCGAAGCCACGCACGGTGCGGATCTCGAAAGGCTATGGCGTGTTGTACCTGCCGCTGCTCGTGATGGAGAAGCAGCGCCTGTTCGAGCGGCATGCGGCGCGGCACGGCCTGCGCGACGTCGCGGTCGACTGGGTGCTGCTCGACGGCGGCAATTCCGTCAACGACGCGATGATGGCCGGCACACTCGATTTCGCGGGTGCCGGCGCGCCGGGCTTCATCGAGCTGTGGGCGCGGGCGCGCGGGATTCCGAACGTCGAGGTGATCGGCATCAGCGGATTGTCCACGACCTCGCTGTCGCTCAATGCAAACCGTCCGGGCCTGACGTCGCTGCGCGACTTCACGCCGTCCGACCGGATCGCGGTGCCGGGCATCCGCACGTCGCTGTCGGCGGTCGTGCTGCAGATGGTCGCGAGCCGGCAGCTCGGCGCGCGGCATTTCACGCAACTCGACTCGATCACCGTGAACCTGCCGCATCCGCAGGCGATGCAGGCGCTGATCCGCCGCGAGAACGGCGTTACCGCACACTTCACGTCGCCGCCGTTCTCGACCCTCGAATTGCGGCAGCCGGGCATTCATCGCGTCGTGAATTCGGTCGACGTGCTCGGCCCGCTGACGCTCGACGTCGTGTTCGCGCCGAAGCGGCTCGTCGATACGGAGCCCGCGCTGGCCGCGGCGTTTCTCGGTGCGCTCGACGAAGCGAACCGCCTGATCGCGCAGGACCCGCGCGCGGCGGCCGCGCTGTATGCGGCGTCGTCGGGTGTCGCCGTGTCGCACGACGACGTGATGCAGATGCTCGCCACGCCTGACACGCGTTTCTCGGTGCGGCCGAACCAGCTGATGGACTACGTCGAATTCCTGTATCTCGCCGGCACGATCAAGGCGAAGCCGCGCGCGTGGCACGAGATGTTCGCGCCGATGCTCGACGACTACCGGACCGGCTGACGACGGCGGCTATCCGTTCCCGGATCCCGATTTCATCGAACCCTACCGCGCCCGCGCATGCATCGCGCGCGGCGCCGATTCAACCGACAAGCAACCGCTTCACGGAGGAGCCCGCAGTGAATGCCACCGAAACCCTGGACCCCGCGTCCGCCGAAGAGCAGCGCATCATGTCGAAGATGGCGCGGCGCCTGATGCCCATCCTCGTCGTGATGTTCCTGATCGCGTTCATCGACCGGCAGAACGTCGGCTTCGCGAAACTGCAGATGGTGCACAGCCTCGGGATGACCGAGGCCGCGTTCGGTCTCGCGTCGTCGCTGTTCTTCATCGGCTACCTGCTGTTCGAGGTGCCGAGCACGCTCGCGCTGCATCGCTACGGCGCACGCGTGTGGCTCGCGCGGATCATGCTGACGTGGGGCCTCATCACCGTGCTGATGGGCTTCACGACGTCGATGCCCGCGTTCTGTTCGCTGCGCTTCCTGCTCGGGATCGCCGAGGCCGGCTTCTATCCGGGCGTGATCTATTACCTGACGCTGTGGTTCCCGCAGAGCTATCGCGCGAAGGTGCTCGGCATCTTCACGCTCGGCAGCGCGCTCGCGAACATGCTCGGCTCGCTGGTCGGCGGCGTGCTGCTGAGCCTGAACGGCGTGTGGGGGCTCGCGGGCTGGCAGTGGGTGTTCGTGGCGACGGGCATCCCGGCCGTGATCGTCGCGATCGTCGTGTTCCGCGTGCTGCCGGCGTCGTTCCGCGAGGCGCCGTTCCTCGACGAACGCGAGAAGCAGATCGTCGCGGCCGCGCTGGAGCGCGAGAAGCCGGCGCAGGCCGAGCATGCGCAGCCGTGGAAGGCGCTGCTCGATCCGCGCGTGATGCTGTTCGCGGCGACCTACATGCTGATGTCGACGTCGCTGTACGGCGTCACGTACTGGCTGCCGACGCTCGTGAAATCGTTCGGTGTGTCGAGCAGTACGAACGGTTTGCTGAGCATGCTGCCGTGGGCGCTCGCGGTGGTGCTGCTGGTGTGGCTGCCGTCGAAGCTGCGTCGCGCGAAGAGCATCCTGCGCACGATCGCGATCGTCGCGGCGCTCGGCGCGCTCGGCTTCCTGCTGAGCCTCGTGCTGCCGTCGACGCCGCTGCGCTTCGTCGCGCTCGTGCTGGGCGGGGCGTGCATCCCGCTGCTGTATCCGTGCTTCTGGTCGATGCCGCCGCGTTACTTCACCGGCGCGCGTGCGGCGGCGAGCGTCGCGGCGATCAACTCGATCGGCAACCTCGGCGGCTTCTTCAGCCAGAACCTGATGCCGTTCGCGGGCAAGGTGACGGGCACGGCGTTCGGGCCGATGATCGTGCCGATCGTGTGCCTCGCGCTGCTCGGGATCGGCGCGCTCGTCGCGTGGACGCGCTCGGAGCGGGGGATGGTGGCGGCGCGGGTGTGATGGGCGGCGGCGGCCGGGGGCTGCGGTATCGCGCAGTCCCTGCTGCCGATCGGGCCGATGTGCTACCGTGCATGCGTTCCGCATGCATGGAGAGCGAAATGAAAACGACGGCGATGTCCGTGCTTCGAGTCGATCGCAAGTTGCTCGAGGCAGCGGAAAGCGTGTTGGAGGAAAACGAGACGCTGTCCGCGTTCGTCGAATCGACGCTGCGCGCTGCCGTCGCACGCCGACGAACGCAGCGCGAGTTTGTCGCGCGCGGCCTGGCGTCGGCCGATGAGGCGCGGCGTACCGGTGAATACGTCGATGCCGCAGAAGTCCAGGCCAGCCTTGGGACGATGCTGAATGCCGCGCGTGCAGCGACGACAACCGGTTAGACGAGCGGGGTGAGCGACGGGCATGGTCGGTGAATACGTCGATGCCGCAGAAGTCCAGACCTGACCTGTGACGATGCTGAAAGCCGCACGTGTAGCGTTGGCAACTGATTAGACGAGTGGTGGCGATCGACGGGCACGGTCGAACAAATCACGATCCTCACCGTTCGGCATCAGCGGGAAGAGGACTACCACTGACCCCCATGACAGCACAGCGCCGCTACTGCTTCGCCCTTACCTGTTCCGTCCGTGACGTCCCCCGTCCGTCATGCGCGATCGCCACATGCGCCGACGCCACCGGAATATCCACTTCCACCGTCGTTCCTTCGCCGAGCGTCGTATCGATCCGCAGCGTGCCGCCGACGAGATACGCGCGCTCGCGCAGGCCGACCAGCCCGAACGATCCCGACTTGCGCGGCGCACCGGGATCGAAGCCCGCACCGTCGTCGCGAATCGTCAGCGCGATCGTCTCGTCACGGTAGACGAGCGCCACGGTCGCGCTCGACGCGGCCGCGTGCCGCGCGACGTTCGCGAGCGCTTCCTGCGCGATACGGAACACGGCCGTCGCATACGGTTCGTCGAGCAGCAATTCGCCCGGCTCGACGTGCAGCGCACACGCGATGCCGTGACGGTGCTGGAAATCCTCCACGAGCCATTGCATCGCGGCCGCGAACCCGAGGTCGTCGAGCATCAGCGGACGCAGGTCGGACGCGATGCGCCGCGTGGCCGTCACCGCGCCGCGCGCGAGCGCATGCATCGCCGCGATCTTGCGCGCCAGCGGCGCGTCGTCCTGCGGCACGCGGTCGAGCAGCCATTCGAGATCGTTCTTCAGCGCCGCGAGCGTCTGCGCGAGTTCGTCGTGCAGTTCGCGCGCGATGCGGCGCTGTTCGGCCTCGCGTGCGGTCGCGCTGATCGCCGCGATCTCGCGCAGCTCCTCGCGCGACGTCTGCAGCGCCCGCTCCGCGCGCACGCGCTCCTCGACTTCGCGCCGCAGGTCGCGGTTCGACGCGCTCAACTGCGCGGTGCGCGCCGCGACGCGCTGCTCGAGCCGTTCGTTCGCCTCGTTGAGCTGCGCGCTCTTCTGCACGACGAGCAGGTGCTGATAGCGCGCGCCGGCCAGCGCGCGCACCGTCTGCGCATGCAGCCGGCCGTTCTCGAACAGCAGCGCGAACAGCACGACGCACGATGCGACGAGGCCGTAGGTCCGCCCGGCGTAGAAGCCCAGGTCGAAGCGACCGTGGTTCAGCATCGCCGACAGCGCGATGTCGAACAGCCAGGCGACGAGCACGATCATCACCCACAGATCGAGCACCGAATGACGACGCCGCAGCCGCCACATCAACACGAGCGCGGCGAGGTTCAGTGCCCAGACGATCGTGATCGCGTGCGTCATCGTCGACGCCATCCGGTTGCCCTGCATGATGCGCGGCAGCAGGTCGTGGCCGGCGGTCGCGAGCAGCGCGAGCGCGACGGTCGCGCCCGCGGCCGACGCGATGCAAAGCAGGATCGGAATCGCCGCGCGACGCTGCTCGAGCGACGGCGGTCGCGCGCGCGCCGCCGCGCGCAGCAGCACGTACGCGGCGACCGTCAGCGGAAAGCCGCCGTGCCAGAACAGATAGAGCCACGCGGTGGTCTGTTCGCCCGCGCCGAGCAGGCCCGTCGGCGAGAACAGCCCCGGAAAGGTCAGCATGTGCGTGCCGGCCATGAAGCCCGTGAACAGGTAGCCGCCCGCGAGCGCGAGCAGCGATTTCTCGCGCAGGATCGCGTACTGGCCGAGCAGCAGGCCGGCCGTCACCATGTCGTTGATCACGATCGCCGACTGGTACACGGGAATGAAGCCCAACACGCGCGCGAGCGGCACGCCCGCGAACGGCGCGAGGGCGGCGAAGATCACGGCCGACACGATCACCGTCGCGATCGCGAGCCGCCGCTCGCGCCGGTCGGGCGGCAGCGACGACATGAACAGGCGCGACGGATCCGACGCGTCGTCGTCGTCGGGGGCGGCGGAGCGGACGCGGAACGCGGGCATCATGCGTCGTCGACGCCGAGGTCGAGATCGTGGCGCATCGCGTAGCGCACCAGCGCGGCTTCGTGCGGCAACTCCATCTTCTCGAGGATGCGGGTCTTGTAGGTGCTGACCGTCTTCGCGCTCAGCGTGAGTTCCGCCGCGATCCGCGTGACCGTCTGGCCCGCGACGATGCGGCGCATCACGTCGAGTTCGCGCGCGGACAGCCGCTCGTGCGGCAGCATGTCGGCCGGCGTGCGCAGCGTGCGCGCGAGGCTCTCGGCCGCCGACCGGCTCACGTACACGCCGCCCGCCGCGACCTTGGTGACGGCCTCGACGAGTTCGGCGGTCGCGCTGTCCTTCGTCAGGTAGCCGGTTGCGCCGGCCTTGAACGTGCGCGCCGCGTACTGCGCCTCCGCATGCATCGTCAGCACCAGCATGCGCAGCGACGGCGCATGCGTCCTGACCAGCCGGATCAGCTCGATACCGGTCGGCGCGGGCATCGACAGGTCGAGCAGCAGCACGTCGGCGGCGCGACGCTCGGCCAGCGCGAGCGTGGCCGCGCCGTCGCTCGCCTCGCCGACGATTTCGAAACCGCCGGCCGTTTCCAGGATGTGACGCAGTCCGTCCCGCATGACTGCGTGATCGTCAGCCAGCATTACCCTGATCATCTAGCGGTCCTCTTCGGGATGATGCCGCGGGCTGCTCCGCCGGTAGCCGCCGCGGCCGTTCTTCTGACCAATATATTCCGCCGAAACCAAAAATGGTGCACCTGCGGGAAATTTTTGAGATACGAGAGTGTCGAATCTGTCTTGAAGCGAAATAATCGGCGTGAAATGGCACAGGCGATAGGGCCAGATGGGGCGGGTATTCCCGAGGAATGGTCGCCGTCGGGCGGGCGGCATGCGTCGCGGACCGCCCTGATTCAGAGATAAACTGGTGCCCGATTGCACCGTTCCGACCCGAGGAGCCGCCACGATGATCGATCTCGCCGACATCCTGCCGTCCGCGTTGCCCGACGCCGTCGCGTGGGCTGACGCGCAGGCGGCCCACGGGCTCGCGCATGGCGTGCCGCTGACGCCCGCGCAGGCCGACGACGCGCGCACCGTCGGCGTCGCCCGGCCGGAGCGGATCCGCGTCGTGGTCGCCGACCGGCTGCCGTTCCCGGACACGCCGGCGCTGGGCGCGATCGCGCGCGACACCGGCCTGTTGTCACCGGGGACGATCGGCCTCACGCTCGGCCATGCGGTGTTCGTGCTGCGCGGCCACGACACGCGACGCCTGCTCACGCACGAATTCCGCCATGTGCATCAGTACGAGGAAGCCGGGTCGATCGGCGCGTTTCTCGCGCGCTATCTGCACGAGATCGCGACCGTCGGCTACCACGACGCGCCGCTCGAGGCCGACGCGCGTCAGCACGAGTTCGACTGACACCGCCCGCCGGCGCGACCGCGCGCACACGCCGATGAACCTTCCCCACGCCACCGCCGGCCCGGTGCAGACACGCCGCGCCGCCACGCCGCGCGGCCTGCGATGAGCGACACCATCCACGCATGGCTCGGTGCGATCGGCGCGCATCCGGCGCTCGTGCTGGCGATCGTGTTCGCCGCCGCCTGTGCCGAGGCGATCGCGCTGATCGGCACGGTCGTGCCGGCCGGTGCCGTGCTGTTCGCGGCCGGCACGCTGATCGGCGCGGGCGCGCTCGACGGCTGGACGGCGATCGGCGTCGCGGCCGCCGGCGCGATCCTCGGCGACGGGATCAGCTACGAGCTCGGACGCCGCTACCGCGGCGCGATTCGAAACGGGTGGGTCCGGCTGGGCTATGCGGATGCCTATGCGCGCGGCGAGCAGTTCGTGCTGCGCCACGGGACGAAGAGCATCGTGCTCGCGCGTTTCCTGGCGCCGGTGCGCGCGGTCGTGCCGGTCGTGGTCGGCTGCGCGACGCTGCCGCGCCGGTCGTTCTACCCGGTCAATGTCGTGTCGGCGCTGATCTGGGCGCCCGTGCACATCGTGCCGGGCATCCTGTTCGGCGCGTCGGCGGTGCTGGCCGCCGCGATCAGCGTGCGGGTCGCCGCGATCCTGCTCGTGATCGCCGCGCTGGTCGCGCTCGTGTGGATCGGCGTGCGCGTCGCGCTGCGGCGCGGCTGGCCGTTGCTGCGCCGCGCGGCCGGCGCGGCCGGCGCGGCCGTGCATGCATGCGCGCGCCGCTGGCCGCGCGTCGGCGGCTGGCTGCACGACGCGATCGAGAAGGGGCGCCGCCTGCCGGGCGTGGTGCCCGTGTTCGCGCTGCTGTTCGTCGGCTGCGTGTGGCTGTTTGCCGGCATCGTGCAGGACGTCGTCGCGAACGATCCGCTGATGCACGCCGACATCACGGTGTATGCGTTCCTGCAGGACCTGCGCACGCCGCCGGTGGATGCCGCAATGCGCGCGCTCGCGGTGCTGCACGGACACGATACGGGGCTGATCGTCGCGGCCGCGTTCCTGGTCTGGCTGATGATCCATCGCTGCTGGGTGACGTCCGCGTGGTGGCTCGCGACAGTCGGCATCGCGGTCGTGCTCGTGCCGGCGTTCGGCACCGGCCTGCCCGGCATGACGCCCGCGAGCCTGCCGCCCGGCGCGCCGCACGTGCCGCTGCCCGACGCCGACGCGGCGTTCGCGATGCTCGCGAGCAGCGGCATCGGCTGGGTGGTCACGCGCGACCGGCCGGCGCTGTGGCGCATTCCGGTCGTGACCGCGGTCGTGTTGTGGATCGTGCTCGGCGGCTTCGCGCGGCTGTACGTCGGCGATACGTGGTTGTCGGGTCTGCTCGGCGGCTGGAGCCTCGGGCTCGCGTGGTTCGCGGTGCTGGCGGGCGCCTATGCGTACTGGCAGGTGCGCGAGCATGTGCAGCCGCGGGGCGCGCTCGTCGCGGTGCTCGTCGTGCTCGCGACGACCGGCGTCTGGACCGTGCCCGCGCAATGGCAGCTCGAACGCGCCGCGCGTCCGCACGTGGGCGACGTCGTCGCGATGACCGTCGATCAATGGATGCGCGGCGGGTGGCCGCGCGTGCCGACGCGGCGCACCGAGATCGGCGGCGATCGCGAGGAATATCTGCCGTTGCAATGGTGCGCGACGTCGGACACGCTCGATCGCCATCTTTCGCTGGCCGGCTGGCAGCGCGCGACGCCGTGGTCGGCCGCCGCCGCGCTGCGGTGGCTGCTGCCGCAGGGGCCGGCCGACGCGCTGCCCGTGCTGCCGCGCTATACGCACGGCGAAAGTACGCGCCGCGTGTTCGTGCGTGTCGATCCGGCCCGTCCGGACAGCCGCCTCGTGCTGCGGCTGTGGCGTTATCCGTACGCGCTGCAGGATGCGCTCGGCACGCGGCCGCTGTGGTACGGCGCGCTGTATCGCGAGACGCTGCATCGGCCCGCGGGGCTGATGACGGTCGTGCGCACGACGACGATCGACGATGCGGCGACGATCGCGCAGGCGCTGCAGGTCGAGCCGACGCTCGCGCGGCCGCCGGCGGGGACGAGTGGGGCGCCGGCCGCGGTGCTGCTTGTGTGGATGGTGCAGCCTTGAAGCGCGTGCGCCGCGTTATGCGTGCGACGGTTGCGCGGGGACGACGGACAGGCGCAGGCCGACCGTCTTGAGCACCGCGAGCAGGGTTTTCAGCGTCGGGTTGCCGTTGGGCGACAGCGTGCGATACAGCGATTCGCGGCTGATGCCGGCGTCGGCAGCGACCGCGCCGAGCCCGCCATACGCTTCCGCGACCGTGCGCAGCGCGAGCAGCGCGGCCGCGCGGTTGTCGGGGTCGTCGAGCGATTCCATCGCGACGCGCAAATAGGCCACCGCGAGCTCGCGGTCCGCGCCGAGTTCGGCGACTTCCGCGTCGTGGTGCGATACCGCGCCTTTGAGCTTGTTCATGCTTGCCTCCGTTTCCAGTCCAGCCAGTGTTCCTTCGCATGCCTGATATCGTCGGACTGGCTGTGCTTGTCGCCGCCGTACAACAGCAGCACCAGCGCACTGCCGTACCGGCCGAAGTACACGCGATAGCCGGCACCGACGTGGATGCGCAGTTCGATCACACCTTCACCGACGGGTTCGCAATCGCCGAAATTTCCGGTCTGCACGCGACGCAGCCGCTCGCGAATCCGCGCCTGGGCGACCTTGTCGCGCACGGCGTTCAACCATTCGGTGAAAGGCTCGCGACCGTCGGCGCGCTGATAGCGAAGCAGTTCGAACTTGGAGAGCATTGTAGCTTATAAGTTACATGAAGGGCATGGATATCGGCGTGATTGCGTTGTGGGCCCGATGAGGCGGATGACGTGAAACGCACGCGGGCCGACTGCCGAATCGAGACGAAGCACGACGCGAAGGCGCTGCGCGGGAATGCCTGCAGTGCCTTCGTGGCTCGGGGTGTCGGGCGGCGAGACCGGTTGCCCGAATGAAAATCATTCTTTGATTCGGGGCGTCGGATGACGATTCGGCCGAACGGCTGATCTCGTCGGCGCGTACGGGAAACGCGCCGTGCGGGGGAGGAACTGCTCAAACGATCGGACCGCCGGTGCCGCCGCGTGACGCGACGGTCGACCCGGCGAGTCCGGCCTGCGTTACTGCTTCGCCGGCGCGGCCGTCGCGACCTTGTCGAGCGCGGCCGGGATGAACGTGTCGAGCTGCGCGGTCACCGATTCGTAGAAGTCGATCGGCTTGCCCCACGCGTCGGGTACGTCCTTGTGCACGCCGGTCGCGTATTCGGCAAGCGTGAAGACCTTGCCGGCGGCAGACGGATAGAGCGTGAGCACCTTCTCCTTGTGCTTGTCGGTCATCGTCAGGATCACGTCGGAGTGCTTGACGTCGTTCGCATTCAGTTGCACCGAACGATGCGCGGACGTGTCGATTCCGCGCCGCTTCATCAGGATCACACCGTTTTCCTCGGGCTTTTCGTCATACGGATCCTCGTCGACCGCGCGCGAGATCACGGCGATATGCGCGTGCCGTTGCGCGATCAGTTGTCCGGCGATCGCTTCGGCCATCACGCTGCGTCCGGTATTGCCCGTATCGACGAACGCGACCTTCTTCGGTTCCTCCGCGAATGCCGACGTCGCGCACTGGACGCCCAGGCAACAGAGCAGCGCAAGCGTCTTGAGGATGGGGCCTTTTTTCATTGGTGTCTCCGCCAGGGTGGGGTGGTCGTCGCCGCGGCACGACGCCGAGGCTGGCGGAGATCATGCCGGCCGCGCATGCCGGAAAAAAATAAACGGCCGGTTTTGGCAAGAGGGTGTCGCATTGTTGCAAGCGGGTCGATCGAGGCAGTCGCGCTCCGCAGCCTCGATCGCCGGCATCACCGGATCGTCACGTCGCGACCGCCGTCGCCGCCACCCGCCGCGCGGCAAATCCCGCCAGCGTCCGCAACGCGTCCCGCCCCGAGCGCAGATAGAACGCCTGCAGATGAAACACATGCCAGCGCGCGGCATGAATCTCCAGCCGGCACGGCACGCCGCAGGCGAGCGCATGCGACGCGAGTCGCTGCGCGTCCGACAGCAGCACTTCCTGGTCGCCAGCCTGCACCAGCATCGGCGGCAGTCCACGCAGGTCGGTGTCGAGCGGGCCGGGCGCTGCAGCCGAGCCCGCGCCGTGATACCAGCGCAGCCCTTGTTCGAGCCAGCCGCGACGGATCATCGGATCGTCGTGGCGGCGCGATGCGAGCGTGTCGCCGCCGAGCGTCGGGTCGGTCACGGGCGAGATCAGCAGCAGCGCGGCCGCGGCGGGTTCGCCGCGCTCGCGCAGCGCGATGGCGAGCGCCAGCGCGAGCGCGCCGCCGGCCGAATCGCCGGCAATCACGATCCGGTGCGGCGCGTAGCCTTGCGTGCGCAGTGCATCGTATGCGGCCAGCGCGTCGTCGAGCGCCGCCGGGCTCGGGTGCTCGGGCGCGAGCCGGTAGTCGGGCACCCACACCGGCAGGCCGGCTTCGGTCGCGAGCCGCGTCGTCACGCCGCGATGCGTATGCGGGCCGCCGAGACAGAACGCGCCGCCGTGCAGATAGAGGATCGCGCCGCCCGCCTCGCCGCGCTTCGGCGCGATCACTTCGACCGGCACGCCGGCGGCGGACGTCCGGTAGCGCAGCGTGTCGCCTGCGCCCGGCATCAGTGGCGACAGCAGCGCGACGACGCGGCGCTGCATGCGCGCGCCGAACGGCGGCCCGATCAGCGGCCGGAACGCGACGCGCAGAAAGCCGCGCAGCGACGCCGCGGCGAGTGCTTCCACGCGGCCGGCGGGCGGCGCGACGACGGCACCGTGCGTCGTCGTCGGGGTTGATGTGGGTGTCGCCGTGCCGGGCAACGGCTGCGTGAAGCGATACGCGGACAGCCCCGTGAAGCGCGTGATCCATCGATAGGTCAGCGTGAAGCCGGGCCAGTTCGTACTGTTGTGGCCCGACGCGTCGACGTACCAGCTCTTGCAGCCGCTCCACACTGAGCCTTCGAGCCGCTGCTGCACATGCGTGTTGTAGCGCCGGTAGCGGCGCGGATCGACGTCGATCGCGCACGCGCCGTCGCGCCGCATCGCGCGCACGCAGCGCATCACGTGCGCGATCTGGCTTTCGAGCATGTAGACGATCGAGTTGTGGCCGAGGTTGGTGTTCGGGCCATACAGCATGAAGAAGTTGGGGAAGCCCGGCACGGTGAGCCCGAGATACGCCTGCGCGCCGCGCCGCCAGGCGTCGTTCAGGTCGAGCCCGTCGCGGCCGGTGATGCGCATCGGCGACAGGAACGCGGTCGCCGCGAAACCGGTGCCGTAGACGATCGCGTCGACCGGATGGTGCACGCCGTCGTCGGTCTCGATGCCGGTCTCGGTCACGCGCCGGATGCGCTGCGTGACGAGCGCGACGTTGTCGCGGCCGATCGCGGCGAGGTAGTCGCTCGACAGCAGGATCCGCTTGCAGCCGATCGGATAGTCGGGCGTGAGCCGTTCGCGCAACGCCGGGTCGCGCACGTCGCGCGCGAGCAGCTTGCGGAACGGCCGGCCGACCGCGATGTCCATCAGCCCGTGCAGCCGCGTGAACGCAATCGCACGCGACTCGTAGCGCACGTAGATCGACGCGCGATGCAGCTTCATCGCCCACGGCAGCCGGCGGAACAGCGCCCGCTCCCACGGACGATAGGCGCGGTCGGGACGCGGCATCACGTAGGCCGGCGAGCGCTGGAACACGACGAGGCGCTCGACGTCGCCGGCGATCGCGGGCACGAACTGGATCGCCGACGCGCCGGTGCCGACCACCGCCACGCGCTTGCCCGCGAGCGGATAGTCGTGATCCCAGTGCGCGGAGTGGAAGGCGCGGCCGCGAAACGTGTCGATGCCGGGCAGGTCCGGCATCGCGGGGCGGCTCAACTGGCCGGTGCCGCTGACGAGCACGGCAGCGCTGAGCGTCGTGCCGTCGGCGAGCGTGACGTGCCACAGCGCACGGGCCTCGTCATACTGCGCGCGTTCGACGTTCGCGCCGAAGCGCAGGTAGCGTGCGAGGCCGTACTTGCGCGCGCAATGCTGCAGGTACGCATGGATTTCAGGCTGCGGCGCGAACACGCGCGACCAGTCCGGGTTGGGCTCGAACGAGAACGAGTACAGATGCGACGGCACGTCGCACGCGGCGCCCGGGTAGCGGTTGTCGCGCCACACGCCGCCGACGTCGTGCGAGCGCTCGACGATCACGAAGTCGTGAATGCCGGCGCGCTGCAGCGCGACGGCCATGCCGATGCCGGCGAAGCCGGCGCCGATGATGATCGCCGACAGCGGCGCGGCCGGTGCGGCGGGACGGGATGCTTCAGGCGACGACATGGCGGTTTTCCTCGGGCAGGATCGCATCGTGCGGCGCGCACGACGCGGGAACAGTGTCACGATGTGCCGGCACGGCGGCCGGTTCGCGTTCGGTGTCGGCCGCGGCGTGTAGCGGCACACGCCGCACGCCGCGGATCAGGTCGATGGCCTTCTCGGCGATCATGATCGTCGGCGCGTTGGTATTGCCGCCGATCAGCGTCGGCATGATCGACGCATCGACGATGCGCAGCCCCGCTACGCCATGCACGCGCAATTGCGGATCGACGACCGCGAACGCGTCGCGCCCCATCCGGCACGTGCCGACCGGGTGATACACGGTGTCGGTGCGCCGGCGCAGCACGTCGCGGATCTCGTCGTCGGTCGTCACGTTCGCGGTGAACAGGTCGCGCGTGATCCATTCGGCGAGTGCCGGCGCCTCCATCAGCCGGCGCGTGATGCGGAAGCCGGCGACCATGTCGTCGAGATCGCGCGGATCGTCGAAGAACGCGGGGTCGATGCGCGGCGCGGCGAGCGGATCGGCGCTGTGCAGCGTGACCGAGCCGCGGCTGCGCGGCCGCAGCAGGCACACGTGGCACGACAGTCCGTGGCCGGCGTGCAGCCGGCGCGCATGATCGTCGACGAGCGCGACGACGAAGTGCAGCTGGATGTCGGGTGCATCGAGGTCGGCTCGCGTCTTGAGGAAGCCGCCGCCTTCCGCGAAATTCGACGTCAGCATCCCGCGCCGCTCGCGGCGAAAGTGCGCGAACTCGCGCAGCATGCGCAGCCCGCCGCGCGCGGACACGCCCATCGTGTCGACGCTGCGCGCGCGGTAGCCGAGGATGAAGTCCGGATGATCCTGCAGGTTGCGGCCGACGCCGGGCAGGTCGGCCCGCACCGGGATGCCGAGCCCCTGCAGTTCGCGGGCCGGACCGACGCCTGACAGCATCAGCAACTGCGGCGTCTGCAACGCGCCGGCCGCGAGTACGACTTCGCGCCGTGCGCGCAGCGTGCGAACCTCGCCGCGCTGCCGCACCTCGACCCCCGTCGCGCGCGTGCCGTCGAACAGGATGCGCAGCACCTGCGCGTGTGTCTCGACCGTCAGGTTGTCGCGGCGGCCGACGTGCGGCAGTAGGTACGCGCGCGCCGCGCTCCACCGCTCGCCGTGCTTCTGCGTGACCTGATAGAGGCCGACGCCTTCCTGCCGCGCGCCGTTGAAGTCGTCGGTGAGCGGCAGGCCGGCCTGTCGCGCCGCTTCCAGGTAGCGCGCATGGAACGGGTTGCCGGTGCGCAGGTCGCTGACCCACAGCGGGCCGTCGCGGCCGTGAAAGGCGTCGTCGAAGCGCTCGTTGTGCTCGCTCAGGCGGAAGTAAGGCAGCACGTCGTCGTAGGACCAGCCTTCGTTGCCGAGCGCGGCCCAGCCGTCGTAATCGACGCGATGGCCGCGAACGTAGACCATCGCGTTGATCGCGGACGAGCCACCGAGCGCCTTGCCGCGCGGCTGATAGCCGATGCGCCCGCCGAGCCCCGGCTGCGGCACCGTGTCGAATGCCCAGTTGTTCATGCGGGTCGGCAGCATCGCGACCGCGCCGGTCGGCACGTTGACGAGCGCGTTGTCGCCGCGGCCACCGGCCTCGAGCACGCAGACGGTGACGGCCGGGTCCTCGGTGAGGCGCCCCGCGACGACGCAGCCGCCCGATCCGCCGCCGACGACGATGTAGTCGAAAGTCTTGCTCATGAAATCGTCTCCCGATGGTCGATGGGTCAAGCGATGCGCGTGAGCACGCGCAGCAGCAGGTCGAAGGTTTTGCCGTACGGCGGGTGGAACAGCGCGGTTCCGCTGCGACGCGCCTGGTGGAACACGGGCTTGTGATGGCTGAACGTGTCGAAGCCCCATTTGCCGTGATACGCACCGATGCCGCTCGGGCCGACGCCGCCGAACGGCTGGTGTTCCTGTGCGAGATGCCACAGGCAGTCGTTTACCGTGACGCCACCCGACACCGTTTCGCGCAGCACGCGATCGCGGCGCGCGGCGTCGCGGCCGAACCAGTACAGCGCGAGCGGGCGCGGCCCGCGGTTCACGCGCTCGATCGCTTCGTCGAGATCCGCGTATTCGACGATCGGCAGCACGGGGCCGAAGATCTCCTCGCGCATTACGCGCATCGTGTCGCGCGCGCCGAGCACGAGCGTCGGCGCGAACTTGCGCGAGCCGGCGGGGAAGCGTTCGCCGGCCGGATTGACTTCGAGCACGCGTGCGTCGCCTGCGCGCGCATCGTCGACCAGGGCCGCCAGACGGTCGCGGTGGCGCGCGCCGATGATCGCCGTGTAGTCGGGGTTGGCGAGGAGGGTCGGGTAGCGGCGCGCGATCGCGTCCGACAGGCGCGCGGCAACGATCGGTGCGGTGCCCGCCGGCACCAGCAGATAGTCGGGCGCGATGCAGGTCTGGCCGGCATTGAGCAGCTTGCCGAACGCGATGCGCCCGGCCGCGTGTGCGACGTCGCACGACGGATCGAGGATCGCCGGCGACTTGCCGCCGAGCTCGAGCGTGACGGGCGTGAGGTTCGCGGCCGCAGCTTGCGCGACGTCGCGGCCGACCGCGGTCGAGCCGGTGAAGAACAGATGATCGAACGGCAAGCGCGCGAACGCCTTCGCCGTGTCGACGTCGCCGGTGACGACCCGCAGCTCGTCGGCATCGAACGCGTCGGCGACGAGCGTCTCGAGCAGCGCCGACAGCTGCGGTGTCAGTTCCGACGGCTTGACCAGCACGCGGTTGCCGGCAGCGAGCGCCGCAACCGCGGGCCCGAGCGCGAGTTGCAGCGGATAGTTCCACGGGGCCATCACGCCGACGACGCCGCGCGGTTGCGGCGCGATCCGGTTGTAGCCGGGCCGGAAGTGCGCGGCGGTCGGCACGCGGCGTTCGCGCATCCAGTGCCGCAGATGCGCGCGTGCATGGCGCAGGCCGCTTCGAACCACGAATAGTTCGGCGAGCCGCGTTTCGTGCGCGGAGCGTCCGCCGAAATCGGCGTCGATCGCACGCACGAGCGCGGCTTCGTGCGTATCGAGCAGCGCGCACAGGCGATCGAGCCGCGACAGGCGGATCGCGAGCGGCGGGGCGGGATCGCGGGCACATGCCTCGCGCTGGTGTTCGAAGCGGGCGGCGAGGTCGGGTGGGCGACTCGGTCGCATGGTGTCTCCTCCGGGGGCGTTGACGTCGTTCGGGCGACGACTGATGACGCCGATGGTGCGGGCCGCATGGGAAAACACCAATGCTGCTTCGGGACAATTGTTTTAGTATTTGGGCCAAATCGGCGCTTCGAGGGTTTCTCCGCATGAGCTTCTGGGACTTCACCCGGAGTCCGGCCAGCGCGCGGCTGCTGGTCGATTTCGGCGACGAACGCGGCGTGCCGCGCGCGAAGTTGCTGGCCGGTACAGGGCTCGCGGACGCGCAGCTCGACGATCCGAACGTCGAGGTGACGGCCGCGCAGGAACTGCGGCTGACCGGCAACCTGCTGCGCGCGCTCGGGCGCGCGCCGGGCCTCGGGTTCGAAGTCGGGCAGCGCTATCACTTCTCCGCGTACGGCGTGTGGGGCTACGGGCTGATCGCGAGCGCGACCGCGCGCGACGCGCTGGCGCTCGCGATGCGCTTCCTGCCGCTCACGTATGCGTTCACGGTGATCACGTACCGCGAGGAACCGCAGACGGGCGTGCTCAATTTCGGCGCGCCGGAGCTTGATGCCGACCTGAGCCGGTTCCTCGTCGAACGCGACATGGCGGCTGCGGCCGTGCTGCTGCAGGAAATCGGCGGCGGCGATTTCGCGTTGTCGCGCTTCACGATGCAGGCCGCGAGCGCGGCGAGCGCAGCCGCGTTCGCACCCGCAGCGCGCATCGCGGGCGTCGAACCTGCGTTCGGCGCCCGCGCGAACAGCCTCGCATTCGACCGTGCGTTTCTCGACCGGCCGCTGCCGCATGCGAACCCGCTGACGGTCTCGATGTGCGAGCAGATGTGCAGCCAGCTGGTCGAAACGCGGCGCGCGCGGCTCGGCACGTCGGAGATGGTGCGGCAATATCTGACGGCGACGCCCGGCAACGTGCCGTTCTCGCTCGAGGACATGGCGCGGCTGATGAACACGAGCCCGCGCACGCTGAAGCGCCGGCTGCAGGAAGAAGGCACGACGTTCAGGGTGTTGCTCGCGCAGGCGCGCGGCGCGATGGCCGAGACGCTGCTCGGCGATGCGCACCTGTCGCTAACCGAAGTGGCCGAGCGGCTCGGCTTCAGCGACCTGTCGAGTTTCTCGCAGGCGTTCAAGCGCTGGTATGGTGTGCCGCCCGGCACGTATCGCAGCGGCCTGCTGCGCGACGGCGGCTCACCCTGACGCAGGGTCGCGCCACGCGCGCATTCCCCAACCCCTTCACGAGAGGACCCGCATGATCACGCTTCGCCCGATGACCGAAGACGACTTCCCCCGCTTCTGGCCCACGTACCACGCGATCGTCGCCGCGCAGGAGACCTACGCATTCGATCCGGCGCCCACGCGTGAAGCCGCCCGCGCGCTGTGGCTCGATGCGCCGCTTTGCACGTGGGTTGCCGAAGAGGATGGCGTGCTGCTCGGCTCGTACTTCCTGAAGGCGAACGCGGCCGGCCCCGGCAATCACGTGTGCAACTGCGGTTACATGGTCAGCGAGGCCGCGCGCGGCAAGGGCGTCGCGCGCCTGATGTGCGAGCACTCGCAGCAGGTGGCGCGCGAACGCGGCTTCCTCGCGATGCAGTTCAATTCGGTGGTCGCGACGAACGAGGTGGCGGTCGCGCTGTGGCAGAAGCTCGGCTTCGAGATCGTCGGCCGCCTGCCGCGCGCGTATCGTCACGCGCGGCTCGGCTTCGTCGACTGCTTCGTGATGTTCAAGTGGCTCGGCGACGCGGCGGCCGCCGACGCCTGATGCCAAGGTCAGACGGCGAACGCGCCGTCGAACACGATCCGCTCGTCGAACGCCAGCGTGCCGCGCGCGAAGATCAGGTCGAGGTGGTGGCTGCCGTTCGCGCCGCCGCCGAGGCCGAGATGCAGGCCCGGATGGCGTTCCTCGAAGCCGGCGTTGCGGCCGTATAGCCCGCGGATGCCCAGGTTCGTGCCGATGCCGAATTCCTCGATGCGCCGGTGATTGTCGTGCCGGTCGAGGTACGACGCGAAGTCGCGCCGGAAGCCCGCGTCGTCGCTGTCGAAATCGACGATCAGGCTGTCTTCGACATGCAGCGTCGCGAGCCGCTCGGTCACGCGGTACTTGATCGCGAACGGCACGGTGCCGAGGAACGTGCCGCTGAACACGATCGAGCCGTGCAGGTCGGTGACGTGCGTCGCAATCTCGCCGGGCACGACGTCGAGATTGCCCATCCCGTCCACGCTCGTCCATTTCTGGTCCGGCGCAAGCGAGCCGGTCAGCGTGTTGCCGGCTTCGTCGATGAAATGGATCTGCGATGCGCGCGCGGCCGCTTCGATCAGCCGGCCGTTGCGCGCGGCGATGTCGTCGAGCGATTCGGCGAACGCCTCGTCGAGATGCGGGCCGTAATCCTTGAACAGCACCGACTTGCTCCAGTGCCTGACGATCGCGGGACGGATCGCGGCCAGGAACGGCGGGCCGCTCGGCGACGGCGTCGGCAGGCACGACGAGTCGTACAGCAGCACGAACAGGTCCGCATGCGTGAGCGCGGCGGCGATGTCGGCGGGCGGGGTGGTGTCGAGGCAGAGGATCGTCGCGTCGAGCGAGTCGGGCAGGGCGGAAAACGCACGCAACGCGGTGTCGCGGTTGCGGCTGTCGTAGCCGACCAGCAGTTTGCCCGTCTCGCCGCGTGCGAGCTTGTCGCGCAGCGCCGGGTGATACCCCAGCGCACGGTGCAGGTTCAGCATGCGTGTCTCCGGAGGCGGCGGAAGGGCCGCGGCCCTTCCGCGGGAACGGGCTGGCCGCTCAGACCGGCCAGAGCGCGGTGCCGAACGGCACCACGGCATCCTCGACCATCATGTCGACGGCCTCGGGGTGCGTGTCTTCCTGCATCCAGTCAAGCAATTCGATCTGCCGGGTTTCCTGCATGTCAATTCTCCTGTGGTGAACATGAGCGATTCAACATGAAAGCGCGGTAACGGGATTACCGCGGCTCATCCGATGTTTTTTGAATACCGGACGAGTGGCGTCGATATTAGTCTGATGATTTGGTGAATGCAATGCGTGGCGAGGTTTTTAGCCGCGGCGTGCTAAACATGCGGGTTCGCTGCATTTCGCGCGGTGAAGGCGTATGAATCCAATCGCAAAACCCGAGGATTTTTTTCGAATATCGGGGCCGCAATCGATTGATTGATTCATTCAAGCGATTTTTTGAATCGCGAGTTCAATCGCGTCGATCGTTTCGATTTCCGCCATTCACGAACAATGCGCGCGGTTATCGTGGACGCGAACCGGCTTCAGCGGTTTTCTGGCACCATCTGACGACCTCGCGCGCGGGCCGCAGCCGCGCGCCTGCCGCCGTCCCGGCGGCACGATGCGAACCACGATGGAGACACCGCGATGCGCGCAGCGCCGCAACCGGAGCACGCCGGGCCAGCACGACAGGACGCCGGCGCCACCGAACCCGACCGCATGACCGCGTGGCGGCTCGCGATCTGCCTGTCGCTCGGCAGCGCGATCGCGCTCGGTCTCGCGCGCTTCTCGTACGCACTGCTGCTGCCGCCGATGAAGGCCGATCTCGGCTGGACCTTCGCGCAGGCAGGCGCCTTGAACACGGCCAACGCGGCCGGCTACCTGATCGGTGCGCTCGTCTTTCCGTTGCTGTCCCGCCGCTGGCGCACCGGCACGCTGCTGGCGGCCGGCTGCGCGCTGACCGCGGTGCTGATGGCCGCATGCGGGCTCACGTCCGGCATGAACGCGCTGCTCGTCGAGCGGCTCGCGACCGGCGTCGGCAGCGCGCTGATCTTCATCAGCGGCGGCGTGCTGGCCGCGCGGCTCGCGTCCGCAGCGCCGCGCGACGCGGGGCTGCTGCTCGGGCTCTATTACGGCGGCACGGGGTGGGGCATCGTCGCGTCGTCGCTGCTCGTGCCCGCCACGCTCGTGCAGCGCGCGCACGGCTGGCAACCAGCATGGTTCGCGCTCGCGTTCGCATGCGTGCTGTTCTCGGCGATCGCCGTGTCGGCGGCGCGTCGCATCGAGCATGCGCACGCGGCACCGGCCGCGCGGCGTGACGGTGCCGCGCCGGCGGCGACCGCGGGCCCTGCGCGCTTCGCACTCGCGCTCGCCGGCTACGGCCTGTTCGGCGTCGGCTACATCGGCTACATGACGTTCATCGTCGCGCTGCTGCGCGGCGCGGGAATGAGCGGGACGGTCGTGTCCGCGTTCTACGTGATGCTCGGCGTCGCGACCGTCGTGTCGGCGCGGCTGTGGTCGGGGCTGCTCGACCGGATGCGTGGCGGCCAGGCGCTGGCCGTGCTCAACGCATTGCTCGGCGTGGCGACGCTGATGCCGGCGCTGTTCGTGCATCCGGCGGCCGCGTTCGCGTCGGGCGTGCTGTTCGGCGCGACGTTCCTGTCGGCGGTCGCGTCGACGACCGCGTTCGTGCGCCACAACCTGCCGCCGGAAGGCTGGGCGAAGGGCATCAGCGCGTTCACGACGATCTTCGCGTTCGGGCAGATCGCCGGGCCGGTCGCGATCGGCTGGGTGTCCGACAGCGCGGGGCTTGCGCGCGGGCTCGTCTATTCGGCGCTGACGCTGTTCGCGGGCGCGGCCCTCGCGGCCGGACAGCGTGCATTAAGGGCGTCGGCGTAGCCGATCGGGCCTGCAACGACCGGCGAGCGCGACAACGTGAGCGCGACCGTTACCGTTCCCGTTACCGCACGCAGGCCGTGCGCGACACGCGATGAAACGCGCGGCTGAAGTAGATGAGGCTGTCGCCGTCGTTGCGCACGCGAATCGACGTCGCCTCGATGAACATCACCGAATGCGAGCCGACTTCCTTCATCTCGGCGATCCTGCCCTGCAGGCTCGCGAGCGCATCGCGCAGCACGGGGACGTCCTGCTCGCCGCGATCCCACACCGGCAATTCGAAGCGGCGTTCCATCGGCAGCTCGGTCATTCCCGCGAAATGGCGCGCGAGCAGTTCGTGCTCGGCCGGCAGCACGTTGATGCAGACCTGACGATTGCGCTCGAAGATCGCATGCATCGCGCTCGACCGGTTCAGGCACACGAGCAGCGTCGGCGGCGCGTCGGTGACGGAGCAGACGGCGCTCGCGGTGATGCCGCAGCGGCCGTGCGGCCCCGCGGTGGTGATCACGTTGACGGCCGCGCCGAGGTGGGCCATTGCCTGCCGGAAGGCCTGTTGCGCGTCGGTGGGGGCGGCGCGTGCCGGTTGCGGGGTATCGGTCGTTGCGGACATGGGCGCTCCTGGGTGAATGAGGGCGGCGATCGTGCGCGTTGTCGATGCGGCAGCGGATCGTCGACGATGAACCAAGCGTACGTCGCGAAAAAGCCGGCGAACATTCGCACGATTGACGATGAAGATGGCGTTCCCGCCAGCGCATCTAAAGGTTCTACCTAGATGCGCGGCATGACGTGCGAAAAAAAGTGCGATCGGACGTTCGAGCGGTACGTAAAGGGGTATTCAGCGCATTTCCGGCTCGTTATGATGTGCCGCACACCCCGACGAACGACGCTTGCCTCACCCGCGGCGCGTGCGATACCGATACCGATATCTTGCGAGACACCCCGATGACGTCACCCGCTCCGATCGTATACATCGTCGACGACGACAGCGGCATGCGGACCTCGCTCGCGTGGTTGCTCGAATCGGTCGGCATCGCGTCCGAGGGATTCGCGAATGCCGCCGATTTTCTCGCGCGCTTCGACGTGAACCTGCCCGCGTGCCTGGTGCTCGACGTGCGAATGCCGGAGAAAAGCGGATTCGACGTGCAGGCGGAACTGAACGCGCGCGGCGCGACGCTGCCGGTGATCTTCGTCAGCGGACACGGCGACATTCCGATGTCGGTGCGCGCGCTGCAGAACGGCGCGATCGACTTCGTCGAGAAGCCGTACAACTCGCAGCAGATGCTCGAGCGCGTGCAACGCGCGCTGCGGCTCGCGCAGCAGCGGCACGCGGTCGGCCAGCGTCACCGCGGGCTGCGCCAGCGGCTCGATGCGCTGACCGCGCGCGAGAAGGAGGTGCTGCGCGGTGTCGTCGACGGCAAGGGCAGCAAGCAGATCGCGTCGGACCTGTCGATCAGCGTGAAGACCGTCGACGTGCATCGCGCGAGCATCAAGGAGAAGCTCGGCGCGACGTCGATCGCCGCACTGGTGCGCGACGTGATGGTCGTGTGGGGCGACGACGGGGAGTCGTCGCGCTAGCGCGGGGTGGTTCGCACGCGAATCGGGCCGTGCGTGTAAGCGCAGTGCCCGCACGCACCGCACGCACCGCGCACACCGCATACACCGCATACACCGCATACACCGCATACACCGCATACACCGCGCGCTGGTACTGACCAGCACCGGCCGGCATCAGCCTGCACCGCACGCTCGACGCATGCCGCCGCTCAACGCATGTACAACCCGCCGTTGATGTCCCAGCACGCGCCGTTCGCGAAATGCGCGTCGCCCGACGCGAGCAGCACGGCCGCATCGGCGACGAAGCCGGCCGACCCGAGCTTGCCGCCCGGCAGGCTCGCGAGCACCTGCCGCAGCTTGTCCGGCGCGACGCTCTCGTACACGATCGGCAGGTCGAGCGGCCCCGGCGAGATCGCGTTGACGGTCACGCCCTGCGCGGCGAGGTCGCGCGCGAACACCTTGGTCAGCGTCAGCGTGCCGCCTTTCGCGGCCGCGTAGTGCGCGCCCGTCGCCGAGCCGCCGTTCTGCCCCGCGAGCGACGCGATGTTGACGATGCGGCCCGCGCCGCGCGTCGCGAAATACTGGCCGAACACCTGGCAGCCGAACAGCACGCTGCGCAGGTTCACGTCGATCACCTGGTCGAACTGCTCGGCCGTGATCTCCATCGCGGGCACGACCTTCGATGCGCCGGCATTGTTGACGAGCACGTCGATCGCGCCCCAGCGCGCGACGAGCGCATCGCGCGCGGCTTCGAAATCGCGTTTCGACGTGACGTCGAGCGGCAGCGCGACTGCGCGTGCGCCGCTCGCGTCGAGGTCGCGCGCATGCGCGTGAATGGCGTCGACGGCGATGTCGGCCAGCGCGACGCGATAGCCGGCCGCATGAAAGCGTTCGGCGATGACGGTGCCAAGCCCGCGCGCGGCGCCGGTGACGAGGACGACTCGGTCTGACATGGTGCGTGATTCCGTTGGTTCGCGGAACGTGGCCACAGCCGCGCCCGCATCGTGGTTCATGCGGCGAGCGCCGCTTCGAAGTGCGCGGCGACCGCGCACACCTGTTCGTCCGCGCCCTTGCGTCCGACGATCTGCAGCCCGGCCTTCAGCGGCGTTCCCGCGAGCGGCAGCGGCAGGCTGAGCGCCGGATGGCCGCTCAGGTTGAACGGCCGGATCAGCGACGACATCGCGATGACCGATACGCCGTCGCGTGCCTGCCGAAGCGTGATCGGCAGCACGGGCAAGGTCGGCAGCACCAGCACCTCCGCGCGCTCGAGCGCGGCATCGACCTGCGCCGTGAAGCGGGCACGCACGGCTTCCGCTTGCGCGAGCGCGGCGGGGGGCGTCGTCGCGGCCGAGCGCAGCCGCGCATCGAGATCCGCGCCGAGCTTGCCGGTTTCGACGAGATGACCGAATGCACGCGACGTTTCCGCATTGATGACGGCAAGCCCAGCGGTGAACGCATCCTGCATCGCATCGAGCACGACGTCGTACGTACACAGGCCCGACGCGCCAATCGCCGCGTCGAGCGCGGCCGCGATGGCCGGCTCGGCCTCGACGACCACGCGTGCGACCGTGCAGCCGGCAACGGGTGCCGCCGCGCGCGCCCGGTCGAAGCCCGGCGCGATGGCGGCCATCACGGCCGCGAGCGTGCGGATGTCGCGCGCGAACGGCCCGACACAGTCGAGCGTGGTGACGTCCGGCGCGACGCCGCGTCGCGACACGCGGCCGAACGTCGGCTTGAGCCCGGCCACGCCGCAGCAGGCGGCCGGCCCGCGGATCGAGCCGCCGGTATCGGTGCCGAGCGCGGCGTCGACGGCGCCGAGCCCGACGAGCGATGCCGACCCGCTCGACGAGCCGCCCGGGATGCGCGTCGGATCCTGCGGATTGACCGGCGTGCCCGTGTAGTCGTTGATGCCGGTCATGCCGAACGCGAGCTCGTGCATGTTCGCCTTGCCGGCGATCTGCCAGCCGGCGTCGAGCAGCAGGCGGACCACGTCCGCGTGCTGCGAGGCGGGCGCTGCGTCGGCGAGCGCGCGGCTGGCCGCGCGGGTCGGATGGCCGGCGATGTCGATCGTGTCCTTGATCGCGATCGTCGGGCCCGGGCCGCCCAGCGTGAAGGTGTCGATGAAGCCTGTCATGGTCGATGGCGTGCGAGTGCGGTGAAGGGTTCAGGCGTGCGGCGCGGCGGCGAGCGGCCACGGGCCGTCGAGCACGCGCTCGGTGCGGAAATGGCGGATCAGCCAGGTCGCGCCGTCGGCGGCCGGCGCGAAATCGATGGTCAGCCGCGCGGCGATCAGCTCGGCCGTGCCGTCCGCGTAGCGCGACGCCTGCAGCATGATCCAGCGGCCGCGCGCGCTTGCATGGTCGCCGCCGACGTCGATCGACTCCGACGTCAGGAAGTGCAGGTTCGCCGAGAAATGCGGATCGGGCGGCAGGTAGCGGCGCAGCATCGCGACGATCGCGTCCGTGCCTTCGAGGCGGCCGAACTTGCGCGCGTACTGCGGGCCGATGCCTTCCCACACCGCGTCGGCCGTGAATAGCGCGGCGAGCGCCGGCCCGTCGCCGGCATCCTCCGGCACGTCGCACAGCGCCATGTAGCGCGTGATCGTCGCGCGCACCGCGCGTTCGGCGTCGAGCATCGCCACGCGCCGCGCGAGCGCGTCGAGCGCTTTGACGGCTTCGCGTGCGTCGGGCGCTTCGAGCGCGCGCGTCGAATCGGGTCCGGTCATCGCGCGCCTCACGCCGCGGGCTTCGCGGCCGGCGGCACGGTCAGCGCACGGCCGACCCGCGCCTCGATCTTGCCGTAGCGCCACAGGTTGTATTCGCCGACGGGCGTCGTGCGATACAGGTTGCATACCGCGACCGTCGTGTCGAAGTCGGCGACGTCGGCCATGATGTAGAACGTCCACGGCGCGCCGTCGGCCTGGCCGACGACGAGGCGATCGTCATCCATCACGCCGAGCACGCGCACGCCGGGCATCGCCTCGACGGCGGCGAGCATCGCGCCGTACGCTTGCCACACTTCGCCGATCTTCTCGCGCGGCAGGTCGAAGAAGTTTTGCGACACGCCGCAGCAGAACAGCACGCGCAGCGGCAGCGGATTCGAATCGGACATGAAAGGTTCTCCTGAACAATGCGTTGTGCGGCGTCGAAGCGAATCGACGCGGATTACAGATAGCCGGGAAACGGCGTGACGCCGGTGAACACCGCACCCGCGCCGTCGAAGTTGCCTTCGCCGAGAAACGCGTGCTGCGTGACGACCATCGCGTCGCGCAGCAGGCGCTGCAGCGGATGCGTGCGATAGATCGCGGCCGTGCCGCCGAGGCGGTACGCGCGCTCGACGACGCTCGCGCCTTCGCGGGCGATATGCGTGGCCGCGAGCCGCAGCAGGCTGACCTGCTCGGGCGTGACCGGGTTGCCGGCCAGGATCGACTGCCAGACCGAGTCGGTCGCGTCGTAGAAGAACGCGCGCGCCGAGCGCAGCTGCGCTTCGGCCTTCGCGAGCTCGATGCGGAAATACGCGCGATCGGCGAGGCGCGGGGCGCCGGTGGTCGTCTGGCGGCCGCCCGACATCCGGTTCGCGACGTCGAGCGCCGCGCGGGCCAGCCCGAGGTTGACCACGGCGAGCACCTGCGCCGCATACGCGACGGTCGGATAGCGGTACAGCGGCTCGTCGACGGTCGGCTCGCCGCCGCGCACGAAGGTCCACGCGTCGGGCACGAAGCGGTCGTCCACGCGCAGGTCGTGGCTGCCGGTGCCCTGCATGCCGACCACGCTCCAGTTCTCGACGATCTCGACGTCGGCGGCACGGAACACGGCCGTGCGCGGCTTGTTCGGCGCGGCGTCCTGCGCGCCGGGCACCGCGATGCCGACGCCGAGCCAGTCGGCGCCCTTGCAGCCGCTCGCGAATTTCCACGTGCCGTTCACGCGCCAGCCGCCGGGTTCCGCCTGCGCCGGCTGGACCGGGAACAGCCCGCCCGCGAATACCTGGTCGGGGCCGCCCGCGTACAGCTCGGCCTGCGTGGCGAGCGGCAGCGCGGCGAGATAGACGTTGGCCGAGCCGAAGCTCGCGACCCATGCGGCCGACCCGTCGGCGGTCGCGATCCGCTCGATCATGTCGAGGAACGCGGTGGGCGCGAGCGCATCGCCGCCGAAGCGGCGCGGCGTGCCCGCGCGATAGATGCCGGCCTCCTTGAACAGCGCGATCACGTCGCGCGGCACGTGCGACAGGCGGTCGAATTCGTCGCGGCGCGCGGCGACGGTCTCGATCACCGCGTCGAGCGGCGACACCCGCGCGACCGCTTCGCGGACCGCATGCGGCGAGGGGGACGCGGCGTCGATGGCGAGGGCGGCGTTGGGCATGAGTGGCTCCTGGGAATGGGGTTCGAAAGACGATGCAATCAGTCTAGAAACGCCGAAAACACGCAGCAATTGGTGCGTAAGGCCGCGCGACTGGTGTGGCTCCGTGCCGGACTAAAGAAATCTTCAGATGCGGGCCGTGCACGCCGGTGCTATGTTGGACATCCGGCCGCGCGCCGCCGCGCGCCTTCAACCGAATCCGCTCATGAGCTTCCCCGACGAAGACGATTTCCACCGGCTGCTCGACGCATTGACGACCTGCGTGCTGCTGCACGACGCGCAGACCAAGGCGATCGTGTGGGCGAACCGCGCCGCGTGCATCGCGCTCGGCTTTTCTGTCGAGGAGCTGCTGCCGCTGAAGGCGCCTGACATGACGCGTCCCGAACCGAAATACCGGCGCGAGATCGGCGTGGGCGCGATGGATCGCGCGATCGCCGAAGGGCGGCCGCAGGTGTACGAGTGGTGCTATCGGTCGCGCACCGGCGTCGACATGCTGTCGGAGGCAATCGCGACGCACGTGCCGCTGCGCGGGCGCGACGTCGTGATGGTGCAGTTCCGCGACATCAGCGCGGAGGAGGCGATCCGTCAGCAGTTGCGCCGCTACGAGGCGCGGCTGCGCGAATTCATGCAGGACCTCGACGAAGGCATCGCGGTCGTGACGCCGAACGGCGGCGCGCAGTTCATCAGCGAGTCGGGGCGCCGCGTGCTCGGGCTCGCGCCCGACGATGCGCTCGGCGGCGTGCTCGACTACTGCACCGCGGCCGATCGCGACCGGCTCGTCGCGCAGCTGCGCGATGCGCCGTCGACGTGCCCGTCCGAGCCGCCGCGCTACCGCTTCGTGCGGCGCGACGGCTCGGCGTGCTGGCTGCGCATCACGTGCCGGCAAGTCGAGATCGAAGGCGACCTCGACGGCTTGCTCGTGCATTTCCGCGACGTCAGCGACGAAGTCGCGATCGAGGAGGCGCGCCGCGCCGAAGCGCGCATGCTCGAATACGCGGGCCGCTACAACGCGATGGGCGAGATGGCGACGGTGATCGCGCACGAGCTGAGCCAGCCGCTCGCGGCCGTGCGCAACTTCATCGAGGGTGCGGTGCAGCGGCTGAACACGCGCGGCGCCGTCGACGATGCGATCTGGGGGCTGCGCAGCGCGGACCGGCAGGCCGAGCATGCGGCGCTGATCATCAAGAGCGTGCGCGAGTTCATCGTGAAGCGCGAGCCGGTCGTCGCGCTCGCCGACCTGCGCGAGATCCTCGCCGACGTCGCGTATTTCATCGAGCTGCGTGCGAAGGAAGCGGGCGTGACGGTCGCGATCGTGCAGGCCGACAAGCCGCTGCCGATTCGCTGCGAGCGTGTGCTGATCGGGCAGGTGATCCTGAATCTGGCCTTCAACGCGATCGAGGCGTTCGCCGGCTGCGCGCGCGCGCCGTGCACGCTGACGCTCGGCACCGCCGACGTCGGCGGCCACGCGGAGCTGCGGGCGATCGACAACGGGCCCGGTATCGCCGAAGGGGCGCACGACCGGCTGTTCGACGGTTTCTCGTCGTCGAAGGCCGGCGGCAACGGGATCGGGCTGTCGCTGTGCAAGAGCATCGTCACGCGTCATGGCGGGCGCATCGGCGCGAGCCCGGCCGAAGGCGGCGGGCTCGACTGTCGCGTGACGCTGCCGCTTGTCGGTGCGCAGGCGTAAGCGGTGCGTCGCGGCGCAAGCGTAACGGGCGCCATGCACGTCGCGCGCATCACGCACGTCACGCACATCGCAGCCAGGCAGCGACGCGCGGCACACGATCAGCGCCCCAGCGCCCGCGCGGTTTGACCACCGATCCCGAAGTCGGTGTTCGGGATGTCCTTGATGATCACGCGCGTCGCCTGCAATGGCGCATCGAGCACGTTCGCGCCGGCGTCCGACAGCGCCGCGATCAACGCGCGTTTCTGCTCGTCGGTGCGGCCGGCGATCAGGATCGCGACGATTACCGGCAGCGACGGCGGTGCGCCATCGGCGGCCGTGCGGCCGCCAAGGCCGATGTGCGTGGCGGGCAATTCGGTGAGCAGGACACGCACCGATTCGAGCGGTGCGCCGATCGCGTCGACGGTCGCGCCGCTGAGCCGCGCGATCAGCTCGGCCTTGCGCGCGTCGTCGTGGCCGGCCGGCAGGAAAACTTCGAGTGTGGGCATGGTCGTCCGGAAAGGTGAAGGTGGCCGGCTCACCGTTGCGCTGGCGATGGCGAACCGGCGGCCGCTTGCAGCAGGAAGCCGATCTCGCTGCGCGCATCGGTCGAGCCGATCAGGTGGACGACCGTTTCCGCATTCGAGTGTGGGCTGGGTCGTCCGGAAAGGTGAAGGTGGCCGCCTCACCGTTCCGATCGCGCCGAGTGATTCGGCCGAACCGATCGGACGGACGACCGTTTCCGCATTCGAGTGTGAGCATGAGCGTCCCGAAAGGTGAAGGTGGCCGGCTCACCGTTGCGTTGGCGACAGCGAAGCGGCCGCCGCTTACAGCAGGAAGCCGATCGCGCTGAGTGCCTCGGTCGAGTCGATCAGCCGCACGACCTTCTCCGCGATCCGCATTTCGCCGTCCGCGTCGATGTGCAGCTTGTGCGTGACGTCGGCCGCGAACAGCGTCGCGACGCCGCGCTTGTACGCGACGACGACCTGCGCGGATTTCAGCTCGACCATGCCGGCGCTGCTGCTTTCCAGCGTGAAGCGCGACACGGTGCGCACCGTGCGCGCCGCGTCGGTCGCCGACGCCGAGTAACCGGACAGCATCCGCTGCACGCGCTTCTCGCGCATGTCCTGGTCGTCGAACACGTAGTTGAGCGTCGCCGCGAAGTCGGTGGTGTCGGGATCGATCGGCACCACGTAGTGACCGGCTGCATCCCACAGGTCGAGCCATGCGCGATAGTCGCGGCGGTCGAGCAACTCGGCTTCGCGCCACACGAATTCGACCGCGCGGGCGAAGGTCTGCTCGGAAAAAAGGGCGTTGCGGTCGTCCATTACTGTTGCTCCATCATCTTGCGCCATTGCTGGTAGGCCTCGCGCATGCCCGTCTCGTCGGTCGCATGCGCGGTCTTTTCGCCGTTCGCGGCGGTCGTCTCGCGGTTCAGCCCGCGGTTCACGAGGATCGGCACGTCCGGCCCCGCATGCGCGCCGCGCTGCACGCGCTCCCATGCTTCCGCGTCATCGGGGCTGCCGAAGCCGAACGGTCCCTGGAAATGCTCGTGAATCCGCAGCCGCTCGCGATTCGCTTCGTCCGGGCCGCCATCCATCGCGAGCGCGACGTGACGGATCTCGGTTTCGTTCGCGGAGATCGGCCGCAGCACGCGGAAGAACGCCATCGACAGCGCGAGGTTCGGAAACAGGTTCAGGTTGAAGCCGACGCCCATCAGCGAGCGCACGATGCGGCGCACTTCGTCCGGCGTATGGCGCTCGGCGAGCTTCGCCGCGAGCGGCGCGAAGCGTTCGGGCAGCGGCGCGCCGTCGTCCTGGTCGAGATCGATCAGCTCGGGCATCAGCACCGCGAGGCTGTGACCGTTGCCGAGCCCGCGGCAGAACGCGTCCTCGCTCGTCATGAAGCTCGTGATCGCGGCCGCCGTTTCGTCGTCGATCGACTTCATCCACGACTTGTGCACGACGGGGAAGTGATAGAGGTCGGTCGTGTTCTCGAGCTGGATCTTCCAGTTGCCCTTGAACTTGAACTTGTGCTCGCCGTTCGCCTTGATCGGGTAGCCGGCACCCTGCTTCATGAACAGGTCGATCCACGGCTTCGCGCCGCCGAGGAAATCCTCAAGCGGTTCGATGGCGTCGTTGAAGCTCGCGAAGATCAGCCCCTGGTACACGCCCACGCGCAGCTTCACGAGCGGCAGGTCGCCTTTCTCGCACACGCCTTCGTAGCCGTCGCCGTACGGCAGCGCGCGCAGCGTGCCGTCGAGCGCGTACGACCAGCTGTGATACGGGCACGTGAAGCCTTTCGCGTTGCCCTTGTGCGATTCGCACACGGTCGCGCCGCGGTGGCGGCAGCGGTTCTGCAGCACGTTGATCTCGCCGGTCCTGTCGCGCACGACGATCACCGGCTGGCGGCCGATCGTCGTCGTGACGAAGTCGCCCGGGTTCGGCAGCTCGCTCTCGTGCGCGACCCAGATCCAGGTGCGGTAGAAGATGCGGTCGAGCTCGGCCTCGAACAGCGCGGGGTCGTGATACATCGCGGGCGCGATGCGGTCGGGCTGCGCGAAGCCGTGCAACGCGCGGGTGTCGATCGTCTGGGTGGGAATGTCGCTCATCGTCGTCGTGGGGAAAGAGTCGCGAAATCGGGCCGCGTCGCGCGCGGCATCGGGTACCCAGTCTCGTCTTCCGCTACATATCCGTCAAATTGATCTAAAATTGCCAATCAAATAAATACGGCAAATGATGGAGGTCACGATGACATCGGTCGATCATCTCGATCTGAACCTGTTGCGGGTGTTCCAGGCGATCGTCGAGGAGCGCAGCCTGACCAAGGCCGGCGAGCGGCTCGCGCTGTCGCAGCCGGCCGTCAGCTATTCGCTCGGGCGGCTGCGCACGCTGTTCGACGATCCGCTGTTCGTGCGCACGCGCGCGGGGATGCAGCCGACGCCGGTCGCGCTCGAACTCGCGGGGATCGTCGGCAAGGCGCTCGACATGGTGCGCGTCGCGCTGCGCTATGCGGAGCGTTTCGATCCGGCGTCGAGCACGCGCACGTTCCGGCTGTCGCTGTCGGATGCGGGCGAGATGGCGTACCTGCCGGCGATCTGCCAGGCGCTGCGCGAACGCGCGCCGCGCGTGACGCTCAGCGTGCAGCCGCTGCCGGTGGAGGAGATCGAGGAGGCGCTGCGCGCGAGCCGGCTGGACTTCGCGATCGGCAACCTGCCGGAGCTGATGCCGCGCACGCGCCACCAGCTGCTGTTCGAGGAAACCTACGTGTGCATGACGGGGCGCCGGCGCGGGCTGCCGGCCGGTGCGGCGCTGAGCCTCGAGCAGTTCGTGCGCGCCGCGCACGTCAACGTGAAATCGGTCGAGCACAGCCACCATGCGCTCGACGACGCGTTGCGCGCGCAGGGCGTGGGCCGCAACATCGCGCTCGAAGTGCCGCACTTCGTCGCGCTGCCGAGCGTGCTGTCGGTGACCGATCTCTATGCGACGCTGCCGAAGCGGCTCGCGCGGATCCTGAACCGCGACAACGCGTTCCGGCTCTACGAGCTGCCGGTCACGCTGCCGCCCGCGCCGGTCACGATGCACTGGCACGAGCATTTTCACGAGGACGAGGGGATCGCGTGGATGCGCACGCTGCTCGCCGAGATCGTCGAGCGGTTCGACGACGCGTGACGGTCGGGCTGCGTGAGCGCGTCAGAGATCGGGGAGGACTGCTAAAGTATGGGCTTCGAAGTGCTAGGCCTGACGTTGAGAGAGCAACGTTATGTTCTGCAAAGCCGATACGGAGAACAGGATTCATGGCTTCAGTGACGATTGATCTGGGTGCCGGAAAGCGCGCTACGCTCACGCGTGCGTCACGTTCAAGCGGTACCAGCTTGTCCGCCAGTCAACGCAGCGACGTGTCCGAATTAATGTTGCACTGGCCGAAATACAGTGGTCTGACCACGAACGTGCTGACATACCTTCGCCAACTTGGCCTAGACGCACTCCAAGGCACTCCGCTTGATGCGCTCAAGGCTGCCATCGAAAATGGACGCGTGGCGGTACAGATCGAACGACAAGCGGTTGGTGGTGGGGGTTCGGCTGGAGGTTCTCCCACAACTCCGCCATTCCCAAAAGCCAATAGGTTCGCCAGTGTGCCGAGAATGGCCCCGCTACCGGTAGACAAGCCCTTGCCTGGTTGGGCGACACCCAGCGATGTGTCTGCGGGCGAGCTCATGAGCTATCTGCAGAGTGTTGTCTCGGGCGGTGCAGGTGGTGCGGCCGCGATGGCGGGCGGCGCGGGCTTCGCTGATTCGACTTCGCTCAGTGAGGCATCGCCATTCGATTTTTCGCCAGATGCGTTGGGAGACGCGGTTCAAGTCGCGGGTGTCGACCGAGGCGATATGATGGCCTGCGACATCATCAAGGCTGAGTGCAAAGGCTCAGTGTTGCGCGAGTTCCCAGGGCAATATCTGAATTCGACGCTCAACGAGATTCAAGGTGATGCGAGCGATGGCATCAAAGAGGCGCGTAAGGCGCTCAAGTTGCTCAACGATAACCGTTTCAAGAAATAGGTGCCCGACATGACCCCCAACACACTGTTCGATCTGCTCGATCAGCTCGAATCTGCGAAGATCCACTACACCCTGAGCCGCAACCGACCGGATACGGTGCTGGTTTCGATCACGGTGGTCGGGATGCGGGTAGAGGTTGACGTGTTCCGAGACGGGCACACCGAGGTTTGCATCTTTCGCGGCACGGAGGAACCCACGGACGATGCGAATGAGCTCGAACGTATCATCGAAGCAAATCGGGATTGATTGCTGAGCGCCGCGCGCCCGCATCTTCCGACGCATTGCACCGATGATACGGGGCGCATCACAGATCGAGAACGAGCACCGCCGAGCGCGCCCGCGACACGCAGCAGCAGATCACCGTGTTGCTCGCGCGCTCGGCCTTGCTGAGGCAGTGGTCGCGATGATCCGGCTCGCCGTCGAGCACCGGCACCATGCAGGTGCCGCACACGCCTTCGCCGCATGACGTATCGACCTCGACGCCGATGCGCGCGAGCGCGTCGACGATCGACGTGCCGGGCGCGACGCGCACCGCTTGGCCGCTGCGCTGCAGGCGCACTTCGAAGCCTTCCGCCGGGGCGGCATTGACAGCGGCGTCGGCCGCGACGGGTTCCGCCGCGAAGCGTTCGAGGTGAATCGCGTCTTCCGGAAGCCGCGTGGCTGCCGCCGCGACGACGGCATCCATGAACGGCCCGGGCCCGCACGTATAGACGTGCGCTTTCGCGTCGATCGACTCGACGCAGCGGCTCAGTTCGGCCGCGAGCGCATCGGGTGCGATCCCGTAATGGAAGGTCACGCGCGACGCGAACGGTTCGGCCGACAGTTCGTCGACGAAGGCCGCGTGTTCACGGCTGCGCGCGAAGTAGTGCAACCGGTAACGCGCGCCGCGCTGCGCGAGCGCGTACGCCATCGACAACAGCGGCGTGATGCCGATCCCGGCCGCGACCAGCACATGCTCGCTCGCGTCGTCCGCCAGACGAAACAGGTTGCGCGGCGCGCCGATCGACAGCTCGGCACCGACGCGCACGTCGTCGTGCAGCGAGCGCGAGCCGCCGCGCGACTGCGCTTCCTTCTTCACCGCGAACAGGTAGCTGCCGCGCTCGTCGGGGCGGCCGCACAGCGAGTATTGCCGTGTGACGCCGGACGGCGCGGTGACGTCGATATGGGCACCCGGCTCGTACGCGTCGAACGGCTGGCCGTCGACGCGCGAGACCCGGAAACAGCGGATGTCCTGAGCCGCGTCGATCAGCGCGTCGATCCGGACCTGGTGGCGGTTCGCTTGCATGGGGTGTTCCGTGGGGTAGAAGAAACCGGCGCGGCGGATACCGCGCCGTCATGCAACCGAGAATAAGGACGGGCATCGCATAAATCAAATCGATAAAAAAGCGATGCCAGAATCAGTGAGGTGGATGATAGTCGGCGACCAGCATGGCGGCCGCGGCGTCGACGATCGCGCAGGCGGTGCGCCGAACACGCGATCGCTGAACAGCGCGACTTCAGCGTGCGGCAACGGCGCTGCCGCCGTCGACAGTCGCAGCGGCCGAGGCCGACGCCGACGCATGGCCGCGTTCGCGCTCGAGGCTGCGTCGATACTGCCGGCAGCCGACGGCCAGCAACAACGCGGCGAGCGTGGCCGCCGCGACGTTCACGATCGACATCGAATGGCCGACCGCCGCCGGCGCGCCGAACACGCGATCGGTGAACAGCGCGACGACGGTCGTGCCGATCCCGAGCGCGATCAGGTTCGACACGAGCAGGAACAGCGCGGAGATCTGCGCGCGCATCTGGTTCGGCGCGAGCGTCTGCATCGCGGCGGTCGACGTCGGCATCGGGAACGACGCGAAGAACATCGCGACGACGAGCATCGCGAGCGATGCCGGCAGGCTGTCGAGCTGCGTGAACAGCGTCGCGGGGATCACCATGCACGCGGCGCCGATCGCGCCGGCGCGCATCGGCGCATCGGTGCGGCCGCGGCGCAGCAGCCAGTCGTTGAGCCAGCCGCCGCAGAACACGCCGGCGGTATTCGCGACGAGCAGCACGATGCCGAGCGTGTAGCCGGCTTCGACGGCCGTCATCCCGAAGCGGCGGATATAGAACGCGGGCGTCCAGCTCAGCAGGCAGTACAGCGCCATCGCATAGAACGAGAAGCCGAGGTAGTGGCACGCGAAGGTCGCGCGATGCGTGCCGACGAAGCGCAGCGAATCGCGCATCGACACGCGCCGCACGGCGCCCGAGCGGTCCTGCGCGAGCCCCTTGCGCTGCGGGTCGCGCACGGTCGCGGCGAACAGCAGCGCGACGAGGATCCCCGGCAGCCCGACGATCAGGAACGTGACCTGCCACGCATGCACCTGCCCGACGACCGGCAGCGTGAACGCGCTCGCATGCTTGAGCAGCGCGATTACGTAGCCGCCGATCAGGAACGCGACGCCGCCGCCGATGAACGAGCCGAGCGAATACACGGCGATCGCGCGGCCGAGCTTCTCCTTCGGGAAGTAGTCGGCGAGCATCGAATACGCGCCGGGCGACAGCGCGGCCTCGCCGACGCCGACCCCCATGCGCGCGACGAACATCTGCACGAATTGCTGGCTGAGCCCGCACGCGGCGGTCGCGACGCTCCACAGCGCGATGCCGAGCGCGATGATGCGCGGGCGCGCGTAGCGATCGGCGAGATACGCGACGGGCAGGCCCATCACCGCGTAGAACAGCGAGAACGCGAAGCCGTTGAGCAGGCTGAACTGCGTGTCGGTCAGGTGCAGGTCGCGCTTGATCGGTTCGATCATCAGGACGAGCACCTGGCGATCGACGAACGAAAAGACATACGCGAGCATGCAGATGACGACGACATACCATTCGTACGTATAGCGCTTGCCGTCGGCAGCGCGGGCCGTGGGTGCGGACATGCGGATTCTCCAGGAGCGGGCGATGGAAAAGCGCGGCGCGGGCCTCGCGGGCCGGGTGCCGTCGCGGTGCGAAAGCGTGCGGGTGACACGATCGGAGACGCAGCGTAGTCGGCCAAATTCGGCCGCCATAGCCGGAGTGACAGCCGCGCCACACGGACATTTACCGACGCGGATAAAGAAAACACCGAGGCCGTGCGCGCGGGCCGCCGCGCGGCGCACGTGCGGCGGCGCGTGCGCGCATCATGCGGCGCGTCTATAAGCGTTATAGAGCGCATTGCGTCGACGTCCGAAATTGTCGTTCCTAGACTCGGCCCGTTTTTGATCGGCAGCGTTCGCATCCGAATGCGAACGCGCTTCATGTCAAACGGCGCGATGCCGACAAGCGCCGGCATTTCCACGGGACGACCAAGATGAACCATTCGAACGGGCGGGCCGACCGGCTTGCCGTACCGCTTGCCACGCTGGCGGCCGCGCTCCTTGCGTGCGCATCGTTGCCGGCTGTCGCGCAATCGAGCGTGACGCTCTACGGCCGCATCGACACCGCGATCGAATATGCGAACGCCGGGCCGAACCACGTGACGCGCATGGGCAGCGGCAACCTGTGGGCGTCGCAGTGGGGGCTGAAGGGTGTCGAGGATCTCGGCGGCGGCTACGCGACGATCTTCAAGCTCGAGGACGGCTTCAACGCGGCGAGCGGCGCGCTGTCGAACGGCAGCGCGCTGTTCGGCCGCGAGGCGTGGGTCGGCATCACCGGGCCGTTCGGCGGCGTGCAGTTCGGCGAGCTCTACACGATCGTGCACACGACGCTCGTCACGTACAGCCTGCCCGGGCTCGGCGCGGGCCTCGCATGGGGCAACGCGACGAACAACTTCGTCGGCCCCGCGTTCCTGCGCGTGCGCAACTCGCTGCGCTACACGTCGCCGCGTTACGCGGGCTTCATGCTGCGCGCGATGGCCGCGCGCGGCACCAACGGCGCGGCCGGCCAGCCGGCGACGCTCGGCGACACGTACGGCGCGGGCCTCAACTACGTGCGCGGCGGGTTGTCGGTCGACGTCGACTACATGCAGCAGAAGTTCAGCCCGGTGGCGCCATCCGCGCTCGGCGTCACCAGTTCGGCCGCGAACGGCAACTACACGGTCGGCGCGATCTCGTACGACTTCAACGTCGTGAAGGTCGCCGCGCTGTACATGCGGCATCGCGGCGGCCCCGACGTCGCGGCCGCGATCGACAGCCAGAGCGCGTATCCGCACAGCGACACGATGGAACTCAGCGCGACGGTGCCGATCGGGCGCGCGTCGCTGCTGCTGAGCATCGGCCACTACCGGAAGGTCGCCGACAGCGACGGCAACGCCGATTCGTACGGCATCCGCTTCGACTATCCGCTGTCGAAGCGCACGGTGCTGTACACGGGGGCCGCGATGGTGCGCAACGGCGCGCACGCGCGCTTCGTCGTCAATGGCGCGGCGGGCGGCGGCGTCGCGGTCGCGAAACCCGGCGCGACCGCCAGCTCGATCGTCGCGGGCATCCTCACGGCGTTCTGAGCACCGAGGTCGGCCTGCGCCCGCCCGCGCCGCTATGCGCAGGCGGGCGGTTGCGGCGCGAGCCATGCGTCGAACGGCGCCTGCCGGCCGATGTCGAACAGTTCCAGCAGCAGCGCGCGCAGCCAGCGATGGCCCGGGTCCGCGTCGAAGCGCCGGTGCCAGTACGCGTTGACGGCCCATTCGCCCGCGCCCGCGATCTCGTAGAGCGTGCACGGCTGGCGCGCCGCGAACGTGAGCGCGACGGTCTCCGGCAGGATCAGCGCGTAATCGCCGTGTTCGAGCAGCGCCGGCACCACCAGGAAGTCGGGCAGCGCCGCCCGCACTCGCGGCATCAGGCCGTGTCGTTCCAGCAGCTGCATCGATTGCGGATGCGCGGTCACCGCGACGAAGCGCAGCGCGTCCGGCGCGTCGCCATCGAGCACGAAACCGCCGGGCAGCGCGAGGCGCTGCGCGGTGCGGCGCGGCATCAGCAGCACGCAGCGTTCGTGCAGCAGCGCGGTCCGCTGGAAATGGCTCGAGGCATCCGCGAAATGACCGAGCGCGAAGTCGATGCGGCCCGATTCGAGCGCGACGTTGAGCTGGCATTCGTCGACGTGCAGCGTCTCGATCACCGCGCCCGGCGCGCGCCGGTCGAATGCCGCGAGCAGCGTCGGCAGGAACGCGCTCGCCGCGAAGTCGCTCATGTGCAGCCGGAACACGCGCTGGGTGCTGTCCGGCGCGAAGCGCGAGCCTTCGTCGAGCACGTCCTGCAGGATCGCGAGCGCCTTGTCGACCGATAGTGCGAGCCGTTGCGCGCGCGGCGTCGGCTCGACGCCGGTGCCGGTGCGCACGAACAGCGCGTCGCGAAACATCAGGCGCAGCCGGCCGAGCGCGTAGCTCACCGACGGCTGCGTGACGCCGAGCCGCAACCCTGCGCGGCCGACGTGCCGTTCCTCGTACACCGCGCGAAACGTCTTCAACAGGTTCAGGTCGAGGTCCTGCACGCGCAGGCCGTCGGGCGCGTCCGCGTCGTGCGCCGCGGGCTCGGGGCGGGCCGGCGGCCGGCCGGTGGCGGAGTGCGTCATGGTGCTTGCCTCGCGGTGACGGAAGGCAGGTGGCCGTAACGCCGCGCATACGCCTTCGCGAAATGGCCGAAGCCGTGAATGCCGTGCGCGATCAGCACGTCCGTCACGCTGCGCGCGTCGCCGCGCTGCAGCGCGGCGTGCACCGCAGCCAGCCGGCGCTCGCGCACGTAGGTGGCCGGCGTGGTGTTCAGGAACGCGCGGAACGCATGCTGGAGCGTGCGCGGCGCGACGCCCGCGACGGCCGCCAGCGCGGCGAGCGCGAGCGGGTCGCCCAGGTGCGCGTCGACGTGGTCGCACGCGCGGCGCACGTGCGCCGGCAGCGGTGGCGTGCCGCGTGCGAGCGCGGCGCTGTACGAATGCGGCAGGTGCGTGAGCAGCAGCGCCATCAGCCACGCGGTGAGATCGGCGCCGAACGTCGTGATCGACGTGCCGATCCCCGGCTGCGCGCCGAGCCGGCACAGGTATTCGAAGGTCGGCAGCACGAGCGCCGCGCCCGCGCCGTTGCCGCCGGCCGCGAGATCGAACTGCAGCGGCCGCGTGAGCGTCGTGTGCAGCATGTCCTGCAGCTTGCGCTCGAGTGCGCCGCGTTCGAGCCGCAGCACTAGGTTGCGGCAATCGGGGCTCGTGCTCAGGCGGCTCGCGAGCGCCGGCGACGACACCGTCAGCTGGCCCGGCCCGGCGCGTGCGACCACGTCGCCGGCCTGCAGCTCACATGCGCCCGACAGCGTCAGCCGGAACAGGAAATGCCCGGCATCGTCGCCGAACTCGATGCGCGTCTCGCGGCCGTAGCAGAGCTCGAGCAGTGCGCCGTGATGCAGCGGCACCTCGTACAGCTCCGCATGAAACGGATCGCGGCCGTGCGCGGCCATCCGGTGCGGCCCGAGCCGGTGCGCGACCGCGCGTTCGACTTCGTCGGGCGCATGCAGCGTGCCGAGCCGGTTCGGCGCATGTCGGGAAAGGGCGATATCCATGCGGTGGCCTCGTGTCGGATGGATGGATGCGACGTCGTGCGCATCGCCGCGATTGCGTTGCGCGAACGGGCGCGCCGTTGCGCGTTTTGAAGCGACGCGACGTGCGCCGCCGCGTAGTCTCGGCAACACTCACTCACCGGGAGACGACGATGAAGGTATGTGTACTGGGCGGCGGCCACGGCTGCCATGCGGCCGCGATCGACCTGTTCGAGAAGGGCCACGACGTGACGTGGTGGCGGCGCGACCGCGAACCGCATGCGCGGCTGCGCGAGCTCGGCGCCTTGCAGGTGACCGACTATCGCGGCAGGCGTGCCGTGCCGCTCGGCGACGCACCCGGCGCGATCCGCCTGAGCGACGATCTCGCGGCCGCGCTGCGCGGCGCGCGGCTCGTCGTGGTGCCGCTGCCGGCCGTCTCGCACGATGCGCTCGCCGCGCAGGTCGCGCCCCTGCTCGAGGACGACCAGGTCGTGTTCCTGCCGCCCGGCACGTTCGGCAGCGTCGTGTTCGCGCGTGCGGCGGCCGATGCCGGCAACCGCGCGCGCGTCGCTTTTGCCGAGACCGGCACGCTGCCGTACCTGGTACGCAAGCATGGCGACAACGCGGTCGTGATCAGCGCGTATGCGACGCGCCTGCCGACCGGCGTGTTTCCCGCGAACGCGGCGGCCTGGGCGTTCGACGTGTTGCGCGCGGGCTACCCGTCGGTCGAGCCGGTCGAGGATGCGCTGTCCGGCGCGCTGATGAACGCGGGCCCGGTGATTCATCCGCCGCTGATCCTGATGAACGCCGGGCCGCTCGAACACTTCGACGCGTGGGACATCCACAACGAAGGCACGCAGCCGTCGATCCGCCGCGTGACGAATGCGCTCGATGCCGAACGCATCGCCGTGCGCGAGGCACTGGGCTACCGCGCGCCGCATTTCCCGCTGGCGGACCACTACGCGACCGACGGCGACGAATGGATGTACGGGCGCGGCGCGCACGGCAAGCTGACCGACAGCGGCGACTGGCGCGAGAAGATCGATTTGCGCACGCATCGCTACATGCTCGAGGACACCCGGCTCGGGCTGTCCTTCATCGTGTCGTGCGGGCGCCGGGCCGACGTGCCGACGCGCGTTGCGCAGGCGCTGCTGAGCGTCGCGTCGGCGGTGACCGGCCGCGACCTGTATGCGCAAGGGCGCACGCTGGAGGCGCTCGGCCTCGCCGCGCTGTCGCGCGACGCGATGCGCGCGCTGCTCGATGCGGGGTACGCCGCATGACGCCCGCCGCCGACGTGACGCGCGTGCACGTGCTCGGCGCGGGACGCATGGGGCAGGGGATCGCGCTCGTCTTTGCGTTCGCGGGCCTCGACGTGACGCTGATCGACTTCAAGCCGCGCGACGCGCAAGGCCGGCGCGTATTCGAGGATCGCACGCGCGGCGCGATCGCGCGGCCGCTGCATGCGCAGGTGGCTCTCGGCCGGATCGATGCCGACCAGGCCGCGGCCGTCGTCGCCCGCATCGCACTGGTCGCGCGTGAGGGCGCGGCGCCCGCCCTGCGCGACGCCGGCATCGTGTTCGAAGCGCTGCCCGAAGTGCTCGATGCGAAGGCCGACGCGCTGCGCTGGCTCGGCGCACATGTCGATGCGCATGCAACGATCGCGTCGACGACGTCGACGTTCGTCGTCACCGAGTTGCAGCGCCATGTCGCGCATCCGGAACGGATGCTGAATGCGCACTGGCTGAACCCGGCGCTGCTGATGCCGCTCGTCGAGATCAGCCGCAGCGACGCGACCGATCAGCGGGTCGTCGACGCACTGGCCGCGCTGCTCGAACGCGTCGGCAAGAAGCCGGTGATCTGCGGGCCGGCGCCCGGCTACATCGTGCCGCGCATCCAGGCGCTCGCGATGAACGAGGCGGCACGCATGGTGGAAGAGGGCGTCGCGAGCGCCGAGGACATCGACATGGCGATCCGCACCGGCTTCGGCCCGCGTTTCGCGGTGCTCGGGCTGCTCGAGTTCATCGACTGGGGCGGCTGCGACATCCTGTACTACGCGTCGACGTATCTCGCCGGCGAGCTCGGCCCGCGCTTCGCGCCGGCCGACAGCGTCGTGCGCAACATGGCGGCCGGGCGCGACGGCGTGCGTAGCGGCGCCGGGTTCCACGACTATGCGCAGGTCGACGTGCCGGCCTACATGCGGCAGCGGCTCGGCGAATTCGCGCGGCTGCTCGACCACCTGGGACTGGCGCCCGAGTTCGACGGCGCGCGGCGCAGCACCGACGCATAGCGCGGTCGTCGCGGCCGGGTGCGATCGTCGCGCCGCGCGCGCGTGCATGCGGTACCGCAAAACGGTGTGCCGTTCGCCGGCCGGAAGCGTCGCGTGCGCGGCGGCTACGCTCATGCCGCGTCGCCGCGCGTGTCGGCAGCAGGCGCGCCGCGCGTCTCGCGCATCACGCACAGCGTCACGACGGTCACGAGGCCGAGCGCCACGAGGAACAGCGACACGGGCCACGACGCGTGATAGCGCGCGAGCAGTGCGGTCGCGATCAGCGGCGACATGCCACCCGCGAAGATCGACGCGACTTCATGGCCGAGCGCGACGCCCGAATAGCGCACCTCGGTGCTGAACAGCTCGCCGACCAGCGCGGGCAGCGTGCCGATCATCGCGCCGTGGCTCACCGCGGTACCGACCGTCAGCGCGAGCCACACGAGCGGCGTCGCACGCGTGTCGAGCAGCCAGAAGAACGGAAACGCGCACGCGACGAGGCTCAGCGCGCCGATCAGGTACACGGGCTTGCGGCCGATCCGGTCGGACAGCCGGCCCCACGCGAGCATCGCGCCCATTTCGACGATCATCGCGATCATCACGCCGGTCAGCATCACGCCGTTCGGGATGCCGACGTATTTGCCGTAGACGAGCGAGAACGCGAGGAAGATGTACGCACCGCCGTTTTCGGCGACGCGCAGCCCCATCGCGAGCAGGATTTCCTTCGGATGGCGGCGGATGCATTCGACGATCGGCAAGTGCGTGTGCGCGCCGCGCTTGCCGGCCTGCTCGTAGTCGCGGCTTTCCGGCAGGTGGCGGCGGATGTAGATGCCGATCGCGAAGATCGCGATGCTCGCGAGGAACGGCAGCCGCCAGCCCCACGTGCGGAACGCGTCGTCGGGCAGCGCCTGGGCGGCGAGAAACGCGGCCGACGACAGCACGAAGCCGCCGCCGACGCCGAGCTGGCTCCACGCCGCGTAGTAGCCGCGCTGCTCGGGCGGCGCGTTCTCGCTGATCATCAGCACGCCGCCGCCCCATTCGCCGCCGGACGCGATGCCTTGCAGCAGCCGCAGCACGACGAGCGCCGCCGGCGCCCACAGGCCGACCTGCGCGTAGGTCGGCAGCAGGCCGATCGCGAACGTCGACGCGCCCATGATCAGCAGCGTCCACACGAGCGACGCCTTGCGGCCGTAGCGGTCGCCGACATGCCCGAACACGATCCCGCCGAGCGGCCGCGCGACGAAGCCGAGCGCGAACGCGGCGAACGCCGCGAGGCTGCCCGCGAGCGGCGACGCGCCGGGCGGAAAGAACACGTGGCCGAACACGAGCGCGGCGGCCGTGCCGTAGACGAAGAAGTCGTACCACTCCATCGCGTTGCCGGCGACGGAGGCGATGACGATGCGGCGAAGCTGCCGGTCGGCGAGCGGCCGGGCGGCGCTCGGGGATTGCATGGTGTCGGTCGGGTACATGGCGGACTCTGAAGGGGGCGGGTGCGTGCCGTCTCTGCGACGCATGCGGCACTGCGGGCTAGTGTTGTCGGCACCGCCGCCCCGGTCAAATCCGCAGAAAAAGGGGAGTGTCATCACTCCCGCAAATGATGGTCGCGGCGCGCACGGCCGTACCCGCGCACGCCGGTGCCCGTCACCGCTCGATCTGCCGGTTCCAGCGCGTGTCCCACTGCGCGCGGCGGGCGTTGATCGCCGTCCAGTCGACCACCGTCAACTTGCGCACCAGATCGTCGACGTTGCCAAGGCTTTGCTGCATCGCAGCGGGCATCTTCGCGAGGCGATTGGTCGGGATCTGCTTGCCGGCTTCGGCCGCCTTCGTCTGCGCGGGTGCGGACAGCAGGAACTGCGCGAGCTTCTGGGCCAGTTGCGGGTCCGGGTTGTTCGCGACCACGCACAGGTCGACGAGCAGCAGCACCGGGCCTTCCTTCGGGTTCGCATACGCGACCGGAATGCCCTTGTCCTGCAGGTCGCCGACGCCGGTCGGCGTCAGCGGGAACAGGCCGGCCTCGCCGGTCTGCACCATCTCGGAGATCTTCGCCGAGTTCGGGATGTACTCGACGACATTCGGCCCGACCGTGCTCGCCCACTTGCTGAAGCCGGGCTCGACGTTCTGTTCGCTGCCGCCGAGCAGCCGGTTGATCGCGAGAAATCCGTGCAGCCCGAACGTGCTGCTCGACGCGGACTGGAACACGACCTTGCCCTTGTATTTCGGGTCGGCGAAATCCATCCACGACGTCGGCGGCGCCCAGCCTTTCTCCGCGAACAGTTTCTTGTTGTACGCGATGCCGGTCATGCCGAGCTGCACGCCCGCGCCGACGTCGTCCTTCATTCGCGCGAACGGATAAAGCTCCTTCAGTACCGGCGAGTCGTCGAGCTTCTGGCATACACCGAGGCTGACCGCGCGCGCCATCACGCCGTCGTCGAGGAACGCGACGTGGATTTGCGGTTTGTTGCGGTTCGCGAGCAGCTTCGCGAGCACGTCGGACGAGGTGCCGGGCACGACGATGACCTTCACGTTGTTCGCCTTCTCGAAGTCGGGCAGCACCTGGCTCGTATAGGCCTTTTCCATCGGGCCGCCGTTCATGCCGACGTAGATCGTCTTGGTTTGCGCGAACGCCGGCGCGCCGGCGCCTGCGAGGCAGAGGGCGGCAGCCGCCGCGATCGTTCCGAGCAGTTTCATCGTTGGGTCTCCTCTTGACGGAAAGGGGCGGTCGGCGCGGCTTGGGGGAAGAAGCGGCCGATCGAGAATGCATCGAGTGGCGTGGCGGTTTCGCCGGTCGTGACGAGCTCGGCGAGCACTTCGCCGACGCCCGGCGCGAGCAGGAAGCCACCGCCGGAAAAGCCGAACGCATGCAGCAGGTTCGGCGTGGTACGGCTAGCGCCGATGATCGGGTTGTGGTCGGGCGTGCAGCCTTCGACGCCGCTCCACGTGCGGATCAGCAGCGCGTCGCGCAATGCGGGCAGCAGCGCGCACGCATCGCGCATCACCGCGCGCGTCGTGTCGACCGACGGCTGGCCGAACTCGCCGTCGCCGCGGCCGCGCCCGCCGCCGATCACGCAGTTGCCGCGCGCGACCTGCCGGGCGTACACGCCGCCGCCGTACACGCCGAGGTTGTGCGTGATGAACGGCGGCAGCGGTTCGGTCACCCACATGTTCGGGTAGATCGGCTCCATCGGCACGGCTTCGCCGAAGCGCTCGGCGATCGTGTTCGCCCATGCGCCGGCCGAGTTGATCAGCCACGTCGAACTGAACGCACGGCCGCCCGCAACGACATGAAAACGCGTGCCGTCGTGCCGGGCGTCGTCGACCGGCGTGTGCTCGAACACGTCGGCGCCCGCTGCGCGGGCCGCGCGCGCGAACGCGGGCGACACGACACGCGGGTTCGCGTGCCCGTCGGTCGCGCACAGCGAGCCGCCGACCGCGGCGCGGCCGAGCCACGGGTAGCGGCGGCGGAACGCGTCGCCGCGCATCACCTGCAACGGCAAGCCGTGCTCGCCGGCAAGCGTCGCGTAGGCATCGAGCGCATCGAGATCGGCGTCGCTGCGCGCGAGCCGCAAATGACCCGACACGACGAATTCGCCGTCGATGCCGATCAGCTCGGGCAGGCGATCCCAGATGCGCCGCGCGCGCAGCGCGAGCGGCAGTTGTTCGGCGGGGCGGCCCTGGCAGCGCACGCCGCCGTAGTTCACGCCGCTTGCCTGCGCGCCGCAGTCGCGGCGCTCGAACAGCGCGACGCGCAAGCCGTGCCGCGTGAGCGCCAGTGCAGCCGAAGCGCCGACGAGCCCGCCGCCGACGATCGCGACGTCGTAGTGACGGCGTTCACTCATCGCGTGCCTCGTCGGGAATCGCCGCGACATCGTCGCCCACGAGTGCGGCGGAGATCGGGAACGGCTTCACCGGCGGTTGCGCGCGCAACCGGCCGACGTCCGCGAGCGCGCGGCCGGTTTCCGCGGCGAGCACGAGTGCGGTCGCGTCGCCGCACATGCGGCCCTGGCAGCGGCCCATCCCGGCGCGTGTCAGCGCCTTCAGCCGGTTCAGCTCGGTCGCTTCGCCACCGCGGATGCAGCGTCGCAGCGTACCCGCGTCGATTTCCTCGCAGCGGCACACGATCGTGTCGTCCGGGCAGCGCGCGGCGAGTGCGGCGGGCGGCGCGAACGCCGCTTCGAGGCCGGCACGGAACGCGCCGAGCCGGGCGAGCGTGCGATCGAGCGTCGCTACATCGGGCTTGCCGGCCAGCGACGGCGACGACGACGGCATCGCGATACCCGCATCCCCGAGCAGCGCGAGCGCCGCGCGCCGCCCGGACGCCTCGGCCGCGTCGGCGCCTGCGATGCCGGCACCGTCGCCCGCCACGTAGATGCCGCGCACCGACGTGCGGCCGGCCGCATCGCGTTCGGGCAGCCATGCGCGGTTGAGCGGATCGAAACGGAACCGGCAGCCGGCGAGATCCGCGAGCTGGGTCTCGGAACGCAGCCCGAAGCCGAGGCCGAGCGCATCGCAGTCGAGCATCCGCGGCTGCGCGTCGCCGCCGGCCGCGCGCCATGCGAGGCCCGTTACGTGCCGCTCGCCGAGCACGCGCTCGAGCGTGACGCCGGTTTCGATCGCGACGCCGTGCGCGCGCAGCCAGCCGATGTAGTACAGCCCCTTCGCGAATGTGGACGGCATGCGCAGCAGGGCGGGCGTCGCGGCAGCCTGCCGGCGCAGCGGGCTCGTGTCGAGCACGGCCGCGACCTGCGCGCCGGCCTTCGCGTACTGATAGGCGACGAGATACAGCAACGGCCCCGTGCCCGCGAACACGATGCGGCTGCCGATCGCGCAGCCCTGCGCCTTCAGCGCGACTTGCGCGCCGCCGAGCGTATAGACGCCCGCGAGCGTCCACCCGGGTACCGGCAGCATGCGATCGGTCGCGCCGCTCGCGACGATCAGGTGCGAGAACGGCACGGTCGTTTCGCGGCCGTCCTGCAGCGTGTCGACGCGGCCCGCGCCGCACGCCCAGGCGAGCGTGTTCGGCCGATAGTCGACGTGCGGCAGCAACGCGGCCATGGTGCGGTGCACGGCATCGGCCTTCGCGGCCTCGAAGCCGTACAGCGCGCGCTTGCCGCGCGCGAACGCGCCGTCGGCCGGCGGCTGGCGATAGATCTGCCCGCCCCAGCGCGCGTTCTCGTCGATCACGATGGGGCGCAGCCCCGCGTCGACCAGCGCCTCGGCCGCGCGCACGCCGGCCGGCCCCGCGCCGACGATCACCGGCCGCAGTGCGTCGCTCATGATGCGTCTCCGGCCGTGGCGGGCTGCGCGCCGGTGAGAATCCGCATGCCATCGGCGATCGGCGTCGAGCAGGCGCGCACGCGGGCGCCGGCCTCGGTGCGGACCCAGCAGTCCTGGCACGCGCCGATCAGGCAGAAGCCCGCGCGCGGCTTGCCGCTGAATTCGCTCACGCGCACGCGGCGCTGCGCGACGAGGATCGCGGTGAGCACGGTGTCGCCGGCGAGCGCGTGCGCGGGGCGGCCGTCGAGCGTGAACGCGACGGCGGCGCGCTCGCGTTCGGCGACGCGCACGAATTGCGCGCCGTCGTCCGCGTTGTCGGTGGAGCGGGAAACGAAGGTCGTCATCAGTGTTGGCCGATCAGGATGCGGTTCAGGCCGTACACGCGATCGAGCAGCAGCATCGCGCCGGCGGTGATGAAGATGACCAGCGCCGATACCGACGCCATCATCGGATCGATCGATTCGGTCGCATACATGTACATGCGCACCGGCAGCGTGACCGTCTGCGGCGACGTGACGAAGATCGACATCGTCAGCTCGTCGAAGCTGTTGATGAACGCGAGCAGCCAGCCGCCGGTGATGCCAGGCAGGATCATCGGCAGCGTGATGCGGCGGAACGTCGTCCACGGGTCGGAGCCGAGCGAGCACGCGGCCTGCTCGATGCTGCGGTCGAGGCCCGCGACGGACGCGAGCACGAGCCGCATCACGAACGGCGTGATGACGATCATGTGCGCGAGCACCAGCCATGCGAACGAGCCGGTCGCGCCGATCAGCGCGAAGAAGCGCAGCAGCGCGATGCCGAGCACGAGGCCGGGAATCACGAGCGGCGACAGCAGGAGGCCGTTCAAGAACGCGCGGCCGGGAAAGGTCGCGCGGCCGATCGCGAGCCCGGCGGGCAACGCGATCGCGAGCGACAGCGTCGCCGACGCGAATGCGAGCTTCACGCTGTTGGCGAACGCGGTGACGAAGTCCGGATAGTCGAGGATCGCGCGGAACCAGCGCAGCGACAGGCCATGCGTCGGCAGCGTCAGCGTTTCTTCGGGCGTGAACGCGACCAGCACGACGATCGCGAGCGGCGCGAGCACGAACAGGATCACGAGCGTATGGAACGCCAGGGCGAACGGGCCGTTCTTTCTCATCGGGAAGCGCCTCCGAGGCTGCGCGCATAGCGGCGTTCGAGCACGCGGTAGTAGGTGAGCATCACGACGAGGTTCGCGACCAGCAACAGCACCGCGATCGTCGCGCCGAGCGGCCAGTTCAGCGAGCCGAGGAATTCGTCGTAGACGGCGGTCGCCGCGACCTTCAGGCGGCGTCCGCCGAGCAGGCCGGGAATCGCGAACGCGCTCGCCGACAGCCCGAACACCATCAGGCTGCCCGACAGCACGCCCGGCATCAGCTGCGGCACGACGATGCGGCGCAGCGTCGTGAACGGCGACGCGCCGAGCGACAGCGCCGCGTGCTCGGTCTGCGGATCGAGCCGCTGCAGTGCCGTCCAGACGGGAATCACCATGAACGGCAGCATCACGTGGACGAGCGCGATCACGATCGCGAACGTCGTGTATTCCAGCTTGTACGGCCCGAGGCCGACGAGCCCGAGTGCCTGGTTCACGAGCCCGCTCGTGTTCAGCAGCATGCTCCAGCCGAACGCGCGCACGACGACCGACACGAGCAGCGGAGCAAGGATGACGAGCAGGAACAGCGAGCGCCACGGATCGCGCATCTTCGACAGCACGTACGCTTCGGGTGTGCCGATCGCGACGCAGATCGCGGTGGTCAGCGCGGCGATGCCGAACGTGCGCGCGAAGATCGTGTGGAAGTACGACGAGCCGAGCACCTCCGCGTAGTTGCCGAGCTGGAAGGCGGCGATCGGACCTGTGGCCGGGTCGTAACTGTAGAACGTGAGCGCGAAGGTCATCGCGAGCGGCACGAGCACGAGCGCCGCGAACAGTGCGAACGCGGGCGCGCACATCAGCCACAGCGGCGCGTGCGCACGCCACGTCGCGCGCAGCGCAACGCTGCCGGTGCGAAGCGGAACGGCGTCGGCCGCGTTGGCCGCCGCGGTCGCGGCCGCGCCCGATGGCGCGAGCCCGGCCGGCGCGCCGTCGGTCGAAAGCGGACGGGTAGGCTGTCGCATTCAGGCCTCCCGGCGCATCACGCGCACCGCGTCGCTGTGCCAGTCGACGCCGACCGGCGCGCCTTCCGCGAGCGGCTCCGCGCCTTCGTTCTGGCAGCACACGAGCACTTCGCCGAGCGCGCTGTCGACGCGGTACAGCCACTGGCTGCCGAGGAAGAAGCGGCTCGTGACGGTCGCGGCGAAGCGGCCCGCGCCGGGTGCGCACAGTCGTAGCTTCTCGGGACGGATGCACACCGACACGGCATCGCCGATGCGCACGTCGCGCTCGCGCGCCGGCAGGTGCACGGTGCGGCCGGTCTCCGCGAGATCGTGGCCGAGATCGATGCGGATCGCGTCGCCGTCGTGCGCGACGATCGTGCCGGGCAGCAGGTTCGCCTTGCCGATGAACTGCGACACGAAGTGGTTCTCCGGGCGTTCGTACGCGCGGTACGGCGTGTCCGTCTGCGTGATGCGGCCGGCTTCCATCACGACCACGCGATCGCTGATCGACAGCGCTTCCGATTGATCATGCGTGACCATGATCGTCGTCGTGCCGATCTTGCGCTGGATCGCGCGCAGTTCGAACTGCATCTCCTCGCGCAGCTTCGCGTCGAGGTTCGACATCGGCTCGTCGAGCAGCAGCACCGGCGGCTCGATCACGACCGCGCGCGCGATCGCGACGCGCTGCCGCTGCCCGCCGGACAATTCACGCGGAAAGCGGTGCGCGAGCGCATCGAGGCGCACGAGCGCGAGCGCCGCGCGGATGCGCTCGGCGCGCTCCGCCTTGTCGACGCCGCGCATGTCGAGCCCGAAGCCGACGTTCTCCGCGACGCTCATGTGCGGAAACAGCGCATAGCTCTGGAACACGATGCCGAGCCCGCGGCGGTTCGGCTTCATGTGCGTGATGTCCTGCCCGTCGAGCGCGATGCGGCCGCGGGTGACGTCGACGAAGCCGGCGATCATCTGCAGCGTCGTGGTCTTGCCGCAGCCCGACGGCCCGAGCAGCGACACGAATTCGCCTTGTTCGACCGACAGGTTGACGTCGGCGACGGCGGTGAGCGCGCCGAACGATTTCGTCAGATCCGTAAGCGTGAGAAACGACATGGAGCACTCCGGGTTCGCACACCGCATGGCCGGTGCGTCATTGACGCGGACTCTAGCCAGCCATATTTCGGAGCGTCAATTTGGAATTCTGCTCAACGAGATGAATTTCAGAAAAATTCCAGTGAACGGAATGCTTTGCTGGGTCGCCGGAAAATCGTTCCGTTGAATGAAGGGCGGGCAGGTGGTGAAAGACGCGCGTCAATCCCGTGCACACCCGGATGCCGCGCGCATTTTGGCGACACGACAATGGCAGCTGATGTATTCCGTTCAATGAAATCATCGAGGAGAATCCGCATGCAGGAACCGCATTCGCCCGGAACGTCGCGTGCCGTACGCATGCCGGCCGCGGACGAGGACGCCGCCGTCGATGCGGCCGGCGCGCCGGGCACCGGCATGCTGCAGCGTGCGTTCGCGATCCTGCGCGCGCTGGCCGGCATGCAGCAGGACGGCGTGCGTGTCACGCACCTCGCGAAGGCCGTCGGCCTCACGCAGGGCACCGCGCACCGGATCCTGCAATCGCTGATCGCCGAAGGGATGGTCGAGCAGGACGAACAGTCGAAGCTGTACCGGCTGAGCGTCGACTTCTTCGCGCTCGCCGCGCTGGCCGGCAACCCGAGCAGCATGCGCACGCTGTGCCGGCCTGCGCTGCTGCGGCTGTGCGCGAGCCTCGGCGAGACGATCTTCCTGCTCGTGAAGAGCGGCTTCGACGCGGTGTGTCTCGATCTGTGCGAAGGCCCGTTCCCGATCCGTTCGTTCACCGGGGACATCGGCGGGCGCATTGCGCTCGGCGTCGGGCAGGGCAGCCTCGCGATCCTCGCGTTCCTGCCGGAAGCCGAGCGCGAGGAAGTGATCCGCTTCAACGTGCCGCGCATTCGCGGTTACGGCGTGCTCGACGAGGTCTACCTGCGCACCGAGATCGAGCGCGTGCGCGAGCTCGGCTACGCGGGCCGCAACAGCGGCGTGCTCGACGGGATGGCCGGCGTCGCGGTGCCGATCCTCGATCGCACCGGCTACCCGGTCGGCGCGCTGAGCGTTGGCACGCTGGCGTCGCGGCTCGGCGACGACCGGATGCCGATGGTCGTCGAACTGCTCCGGCGCCAGGCCGATGCGATCGGCCCGCGCACGAATCCGTTCGACGCCGCATTGCGGCGGCCGATGCACGGTCTATCCGGGAAAACCGCATAGGCGCGTCGCGCGTTACCGTTTCGTCAGCTTTCTTACGCGAGCCATTCATGTCTGAGCAGAATGCGTCGCGTCCGGCGGGCTTCCATGCTTTCTATCGGCTTGCAGACGCGCGCATTCGCCGCCCGTTTCCCCTTCATCCGTCTCCATTCGATTTTCAACTGCCGCCCAGTTGAACATTTCATTTCTTGATGCGACTGCGGCTGGATACCATCCAGCCACTGTCTATACAAGCCGACCGGCGCGTATGGCCAGCATCAACAAAACACAACATCGACAAGACGGTTTGGAGAGGAGATGACGGAGATGGTGCGAACGATGGGCAGGAAGACGGGCGTCGCGTGCATGAGCGCAGCCATGGCGATGAGTTTCGCCGGCGCCGCGCACGCGCAGTCGACGGTGACGCTGTACGGGATCGTCGACGCCGGCGTGACCTACACGAACAATTCGAAGGGCCATGCGCTGTGGCAGTTCACGGGCGGCAACGAATCGGGCCCGCGCTGGGGCTTGATCGGCAGCGAGGATCTCGGCGGCGGCCTGAAGGCGAACTTCCGGCTCGAGAACGGCTTCAACGTCGCGAACGGCGCGCTCGGGCAGGGCGGCCGGATGTTCGGCCGCTCCGCGTGGGTCGGCCTGAGCGGTGCGAACTGGGGCGCGGTGACGCTCGGCCGCCAGTACAACTCGACGCAGGACATCCTCGGCTCGCTGCAGATGAGCAGCTTCCTCGCGCAGTACTCGACGCACCCGTTCGACAACGACGACATCAACAATAGTTTCCGCACCAACAACGCGGTCAAGTACGTGTCGCCGACGATCGCGGGCCTGCAGGCGAACCTGATGTACGGGTTCTCGAACTCGACGGGCTTCTCGAACGACAACTCGTGGAGCGCCGGCGTCACCTATACGCACGGGCCGCTCAATGCAGGCGCCGCCTATGCGCGCGTGAACCATCCGGCGGCCAGCGCGACGGGCGCCGTTGCGTCCGACAACTACTACCCGGGCTCGGCGTCGGTGTTCGGCGCCGGCCTGTCGAGCGCGGTGCGCCAGCAGATCTGGGGCGCGGGCGGCAATTACACGATCGGCGCGGCGACGCTCGGGCTGCTGTACACGGGCTCGAACTTCGGCCAGGCGACGGGCGGCGCGCTGCGCTTCAACAACTACGAAGGCAGCGTGCGCTACCTGATCACGCCCGCGCTGATGGCCGCGGCCGGCTATACCTATACGAAGGTCGCGCGCGGCGCCGACGACGGTCACTATCAGCAGGTGTCGGCCGGCCTGCAGTACCTGCTGTCGAAGCGCACCGACGTGTACGTGAACGGCTTCTACCAGAAGGCGTCGTCGGGCGTGGGCCACGCGTGGATCGACGGGACCGACGGGCCGTCGTCGACGACGTCGCAGGTGGCGGTGGTGGTCGGCATCCGCCAGAAGTTCTGATGCGCTGACGCGTTCGCGCGTCTTCCGGAGGAGACATAGATGAAATTCAGACTGTTGCTGGCGGCGCTGCCGTTCGTCGGGATGTACACCGGCGGCTCGATCGCCGAGGTGCGGCCGCTGCTGTTCGGCCTGCCGTTCCTGCTCGTGTGGAACCTGATCTGGATGGCGGCGACCGCCGCGATCCTCGCGATCCTGTTCCACCTCGACGAGCGCGACGCGGCCCGCGACGGCCGCACGGGAGACGCGCGATGAACGCCTCGATCATCATCATCGCGGCGTTCGCCGTGTTCGCGCTCGCGATCGGCGTGATGGCGCGGCGCGGCCGCAAGCTCACGCTCGAGCAGTGGGCGGTCGGCGGGCGCGGCTTCGGTTCGCTGCTCACGTTCCTGCTGATGGCCGGCGAGGCGTTCTCGACGTTCTCGTTCCTCGGCGCGAGCGGCTGGACCTACAGCAAGGGCGTGCCCGCGTTCTACATCCTGTCGTACGGCTGCCTCGCGTTCGTGATCGGCTACTGGATGCTGCCCGCGGTGTGGCGCTACGCGAAGGCGCGCGGGCTCGTGTCGTTCGCCGACTACTTCGCGTCGAAGTACGACAGCCGCGCGATCGGCGTGCTGGTGTCGGTCGTGGCCGTGTTCGCGATGGTGTCGCTGCTGATGATCCAGCTGCGCGGCCTCGGCGTGATCGTGTCCGAGATGTCGTACGGGCTGATTCCGCAAGCGGCCGCGATCTGGATCGCCGCGACGCTGATGGCCGTGTACATGGTCGTGTCGGGCATCCACGGTTCGGCGAGCATCGCGATCTTCAAGGACGTGTTGATCCTCGCGATCGCGATCTTCCTCGGCCTGTACCTGCCGATGCACTACTACGGCGGCCTCGGCGAGATGTTCGCGAAGATCGACGCCGCGCATCCCGAACTGCTGCGCATGCCCGAGCACGGCTTCAACCTGAGCTGGTACAACTCGACGATCCTGCTCACGTCGCTCGGCTATTACCTGTACCCGCACGGCTTCACCGCGATCTACGTCGCGAAGGACGAACGCGCGCTGCGCCGCAACGTGATCCTGATGCCGCTGTACCAGGTGCTGATCGCGTTCCTGTTCCTCGTCGGCTTCGCGGCCGTGATGACGGTGCACGGGCTCGAAGGCGCGCAGACCGATCTGGCGCTGCTGCGTCTCGTGAAGCAGACGTTCCCCGCGTGGTTCGTCGGCATCGTCGGCGGCACGGGCCTGCTGACCGCGCTGGTGCCGGGCTCGCTGATCATGCTGAACGCCTCGACGACGATCGCGCGCAACATCTACCGCGAAGGCTTCGCGCCGAACGCGACCGACCGCGAGGTGACGCGCGTCGCGCGGATCGCGCTGCCGATCTTCACGCTGGTGGTTGTCTACTTCGTGCTGCGCGGCGGCGCGACCTTCGTCACGCTCGCGATCTTCTCGTCGAGCCTGCTCACGCAGCTCGTACCGATGCTCGCGTCGAGCTTCCTGAAGCGGCCGTTCGGCACGCGGGAAGGCGCGTTCGCAGGGATCGTCGCCGGTGCGATCGTGATCGCGCTGACGAACTACTACGGCGTGACGCTCGCGTCGCTGTTCCCCGGCGCATCCAGCACGCTGACGTCGATCAACCCCGGACTCGTCGCACTCGCGGTGAACGCGGTGGTGTTCATCGCGATCAGCGCGGCACAGCGCAAGCTGAAGGCGCGCGTGGCTGCGCCGGCCCGCTCCGCGTGACGACCCGATCGGCGTGCCGCCGCCGAACCGCCGGGCGACTGCCCGGCGGTTTTTCCGTGCGGCGGCGCCCGGCCCCTTCTAACTACAACAGGACACCGAAACGATGACGACCGAGAACAAGGCCGACGACCGGCGTGAAGCGATCGACACCCTGATCGCGAATGGCTGCGTGATCACGATGGACCCGCAGCGGCGCGTGATCGAGAACGGCGCGGTTGCCGTGAGGGGCGACCGCATCGTCGCCGTCGGCGACACCGCCGAATTGCACGCGCGCTTCCGTGCCGCGCGCACGATCGACGCACGCCGCAAGGCCGTGCTGCCGGGCCTGATCGATGCGCATGCGCACGCGGGCCACGCGATGCTGCGCACGATCGGCGGCGCGGACGGCGATGCGTGGTCGGCCGCGGCCGAGACGATCTATACGCGCGCGTCGGACGAGGCGTTCTGGGAAACCGAATCGCATCTCGCGGCGCTCGAACGGCTGAAGGCCGGCGTGACGACCGGCGTGTCGCTGCTCGGCGGCGGCAACTCGATCATGCGCGTTGACGATCCCGTCTACGCGCGGCGTCATTGCGATGCCGTGGTGCGCACCGGCACGCGCTCGATCGTGGCCGTCGGCCCGTCGCGCCCGCCCGCGCCGCGTGCATACACGCGCCACGCGCCGGACGGCGGCGAGACGCGCGACATCGATTTCGACACGATGTACGACGTGTGCGAACGCATCGTCGACGAATGCCACGGCGACGCCGACGGGCGGATCCGGATCGCGATCACGCTGCCGGTGTACGGGCCCGAGCACGACCCGGAACTCGCGCAGTACGAGCGGGATTTCCGCGATCAGGCCGCACGCTACGGCGCGCTAGCGCGCGAGCGCGGCCTGACGTTCACGCAGGACGGCCATCGCGCGGGCACGCTCGCGTTCGCGCATCGCGAGCTCGGGCTGCTCGGCCCGACGTCGTTCATGTCGCACAGCATCGACCTCACCGACGCCGATATCGCCGCGTGCGTGGAAACCGGCACCGCGATCGTCCACAACCCGAGCGCGATCATGTCGATCATCGGCCGCTGCCCGGTGCCCGAGCTGATCGATGCGGGCGTGACGGTCGCGATCGCGTCGGACGGCGCGGCGCCCGATCGCGGCTACGACATGTTCCGTCACATGTGGCAGTGCATGCACTACCATCGCCGCCATTTCCGCGACCCCGACGTGCTGCCGCACGGGAAGGTGCTGGAGATGGTGACGATCGACGCGGCGAAGGCGCTGTCGCTCGATCACGAGATCGGCTCGCTCGAAGCCGGCAAGCTCGCCGACATCATCCTCGTCGACCTGTTTCGCCCGCACATGATGCCGATGAACATGCCCGTGTATCGCGTCACGTGTTTCGCGAACGCGGCCGACGTGTGCATGACGATGGTCGGCGGCCGCGTGCTGATGGAGGATCGGCGTGTGCTGTCGGTCGACGAGAACGCGATTCTCGAGCGCGTGATGGAGGTCGCGGAGACGATGATCGAGCGCAGCGGGTTGCGTCGCCTGCTCGACGAACCGAAGACGCTGTGGGGGCGCAGTCACTACTGAGCGAGGCCGCGCGGGCAGGCATTTGCGCGGTGCGATGTCGGCGAGGCCGGTCCTTTCGGGGCCGGCTTTTTTTCTGGTTTCGCCGCCGACGGACATGCTAGGATTTCTCTCAAACAACTTCGGAGACAGCTATGCCGTTCATCTGCGAAAACGTTGAATGTCGTGCCGTGCTGGCGCGCGGGCAGGTCAAGTCTCGCCAGGATGATGCGGGATGGTGCTTCTACTGCCCGGACTGCAAGGCCAGGAACGAGTTGATGGCGATCGGCACGGCCGGTGGCTCCGTCGAACTGGTTCAGCCGGAGCGAGCGAGCCCGCCGCACAAGGTCGTCGCGACGGCCCGGCCACTGGACGACGGCAAATACGCGGCGCAGTTGCGCGTTCAGCGGGCGCTGGCGGTGAGGGGAACCTACGCGGCCGAAGAGCACTGGGAGCAGCTCGGTGTATTCCCCGATGCGCAGGAGGCTGTCGAGCATGCGAAGTCGTTCGCAACCGACCTGCTGGAGCGGGCGGTCTAGTCACACACGGCACACCGCACACCGGCGATCCACCTGTTTCCCGTCACGACACCGGGCTGCGGCCCGGGTGGCGTGACGGGCCGGCCAGCCCGCGACGGGCCGGGCCGTTACATCACGCCGCCGCCGCTTCTCGCAGACGGAATTGCGCGACGGCATCGCTGAGCCGCGCGCCCTGATCCTCGAGCGACAACGCCGCTGCGGCCGCTTCCTCGACCAGCGCGGCATTGCGCTGCATCGTCTGCTCCATCTGGATGACCGCGGCATTCACCTGCTCGATGCCGGCGGACTGCTCGTCGAAGGCGATGCTCGTTTCGCCCATGATCGCGTTCACGCGCTCGACCGCGACGACGAGCTCGGTCATCGCCGAACCGGCGAGTGCGACGAGACCGCTGCCGTCTTCGACGCGCTGCGCGGAATTGCCGATGAGTTCGCGAATCTCCTTCGCCGCCGATGCGCAGCGCTGCGCGAGCCCGCGCACCTCGGTCGCGACGACGGCGAAACCGCGCCCCTGTTCGCCCGCGCGCGCTGCTTCGACGGCGGCGTTCAACGCGAGGATGTTGGTCTGGAATGCGATGCTTTCGATCACGCCGACGATGCCGGAAATCCGCGCGGAGCTGTGCGAGATCGCCGACATCGTCTCGACGACGCGCTGCATCGCGTCTCCGCCCTTTGCCGCGATGCCGGCCGCTCCCTCGGCGTAAGTGCGCGCATCGCGTGCGTTGTCCGCGTTCTGGCGTACGGTTGCCGTCAGTTGCTCCACGCTCGCCGCGGCTTGCTGCAGCGAGACGGACTGCTGCTCGGTGCGGGCGGACAGGTCGACGTTGCCGCTCGCGATCGTGCGCACGTCGCCGACGATCGTCTCGGTGCTCGCGCGCACCTGGCTCACGGTTTCGACGAGGCCGTCCTGCATGCGCTTCAATGCATTCAACAGATACGCCATTTCGTTTTCGCCCGGAATGACGACCGCGCCGGTCAGGTCGCCTTTCGAGATCCTGTCGAAATGCGCGACGGCGAGATGGATCGGCGCGATGATCGCTTTCGCGAGCACGCGCTGCGCCAGGAAGCCGACGACCAGCGCGAAGGCGGCGACCGCCGCCATGGCCCACACGATCCGGTGGAAGCGTTCGCCGGCCGCGTCGTAGCGCGCCTTCTGGCGCGCGACCTGGAACGATTCGAGCGCATCGATCGCTTCCTGGTAGGCGGTGAAGAGTGCCGGCGGCGCGGTGCGGTGCGTGTCGAGGAAGTCGAAGGCGTTGTCGTGGTCGAGTTGCGACATCGCTTTCAGGAAGACCTGATCGAGCAAGGTGCGACGGCGCTGCTGCAGCGTATCGAACAAGGCCTGCTCGTCGGCGTCGCGCGCATGCAACCGCGAGTACGCGTCCAGTTCGTCGTCGCTCTGCTTGAGGAGCGTGTGGAGCTGCGCGATTTCCGCCTTCGCGGCCTGGCCGGCGCTGATGATCTGCGCGACGTCGCTGACGCGTTCGCGCAGCACGAGCATGCGCTCCGAGCTGGTTTTCAGGTGCAGCAGCGACGCGGTGTCGTCGCGGTACATCGCTTCGAGCGAGCCGTTGCCGGCGTAGAGCGCGGCGATGCACGCGCCGACGACCAGGACGAGCAGCGCCGTATAGCCGGCGACGGTCGCGACGAGGCCGCCGCGGATGGTGAGTTTTCGCATGACGTTCCCTTGCCGGCGGCCCGACGGGCGGCCGACGGCGGATGTGGATTCCGGATCACGAACGACGACGGGTGCCGCGTTGAAAGACGGGGCGCCGGGACTGCGAACGGGTTAACGGCGGACCGGGCGCGGAGGTTTTATCTGCACGCGACGCGAATCTGGATGATTGCGACAGCGGGGGGCGGAGGGTGGATGCACGCGCGTGAAGCGCGCCGCGCCGATCGTCGAGGCCACGTCGCATGCGCCGCTCGGGATGCACGCGAATCGTCCGTGGCCCCGGCCATCTGCCGGTCGCCGTCGGCCAGTCGCGACCGGATCTCGGCGATCGACCGATCGCGCTGATGCGTGGCGAACTGCCGTGTGTTGCCCTACGGATCCCCGGCCATCGCTCGCCTGTCGCCGTATCGCGTGTCGGCCGTCGCCTCCACGCGGCCGTCAGCCTCCGGTCCTGAACCCCAGTGCCGCAGCCTTCGCGCGCAACTCGGCGAAGCGGTCGACCGCCGGATTGGTTGCGGGATTGGCCGCCGGATTGGCCGCCATTTGCGACGGATCCACGCCGGTAACCGAACCGGGCGACGACGGCGCGGTCGTCCCCGGACACGTTCCGCCGAACGGACCTTGCGGGACCGTGAACGCCGGCGCGTCCGTGCGCGGCGCGTCGTTGAAATCGAGCGCGTAAGCGAGATTGAAGGTCGCCGGATCGCTGCCGCGCACGCCGAGCGGCTTCAGCCCGAAACGCCATTGCAGCAGCGCGTGAATCGAGCTCGGGTCGAACGGGTAGCGCGTCACCGAGCCTGCCCGCACGCGCGGGCCGAGCAGGGCGAGCGGCACGCGAAAGCCGAGCTTGCCGTCGTTGCCGAGCGCGAGCTCGTTGTTGCTGATCGGCCGGATCGGCGGCACCGCGTGCTCGAGAAACCCGCCCCACTCGTCATATACGACGATCATCAGCGTGCGGTTCCAGGTGGGACTCGTGCGCAGCGCGTCGTACACCTGGTTGAGAAACGCCTGCCCGTCGCGGATGTCCGCATGCGGATGGTCGTCCGCGGACGCACCTTGCAGCTCGCCCGCGAAAACCGGGTCGACCATGCAGAACGGCGGCAGCGTTCCCGCCGCCGCATTCGCCAGGAAATCCGCGAACGCATGCGAGATGCCGAGATAGCGCGTGCCATACAGCGCGGTGAACGGCACGTCGTGGTAGTAGTAACTGCAACCGATGCCGGCGTCGCCCAGGTTGTCCCAGATCGTGCGCAGCGACGAATTGTCGGGGGTGTCGGTGAGGCGGTCGGTGGCGCCGCTGTGCAGGTAGAGGCGATTCGGAAACGTATTGGTCAGCACGCCGCTGAAGTAGAAGTCGCCGATGGTGTAGCTGCTTGCCGCCGCGCTGAAGAACGGCAGGTCGGCCGACGTGTAATAGCCGATGGGCAGCAGGTCGCCCTGGGTCAGGCTCGTCCCGGGCGTCAGGAGCCAGCCGTTCATCTCGCCCGCAGCCAGTTGCGTGCGCGCGCCCTGGTAGGTGTGGTTCGGGTCGTGGTACGCGCATGCCTGATAGCCGTAGGCGGGATTCGCCGACAGCGGAAACGGTGCGTTGGTCCCGCCGAACGCGTCCCTGAACTGCCGATTGGCGGGCATCCCCTCGGCACCCGGCACCCAGCTCATGAAATGGTCGAACGATCGATTTTCCATCGTGACCAGCACGATGTGATCGATGCCGGAACTCGCCGGATCGGGCAACGCCGGCCGCGGCAGGCTGTAGCGATTGCCGCCGTTCGGCGACGGCGTGTCGCCGATCGATGGGGCGCGCGCATTGCCGTCCACGGCCGATATGCCGTCCCCTCCGCCGCCGCAACCCGGCAGTGCGACACTGCCGGCCACCGCGGCAACGCCGGCGAGAAAGCGGCGGCGATCGTAGCGGCGATATGCATTCGTCTCGTCCATGACAACGTCTCCTTCGTTATTAAATGCGGCGCTGGCCAGCCGATCGCGCATCGCGGCAGCCGCGAAGCGACGCGCGCTCGCCGTTCGAACAGGCGAGCAGGCGAGCGGGCGCAAGGCGCAAGCTTCGTGCCTGTTGCTGAACAGGTGGCACTTCGTCGGTGATTGCGAATAGCGAAGCCGTCGTCAGACGATGGGTCGATGCCATTGCACCGGGCGTGGGTCGAAAGGAGTTGACGAACCGGTTCCGGAAAAGAAGAAAGGGGGCGTCGCACTCGCATGCGCCGCCCCCTTTGAGCCACCGGCCGCAACCGGCCGAGTCCGTCAGTTGTAGATATCGAACGAGAAATACTTCTTCGCGATCCGCTGATACGTGCCGTCCTGGATCAGGCTGGCGAGCGCCTGGTTGATCTGCGTGCGCAGCGCGTCGTCGTCCTTGCGCACGCCGATCGCGGAACCGACGCCGAGCGTCTTCGGATCATGCAGCGGCGGCCCCGCGAACGCGAAGTTCGTGCCCTTCGCGGTCTTCAGGAAGCCGAGATCGGCCTGTACCGACGACTGCAGCGACGCGTCGAGACGACCGGCAATCAAATCCTGATAGACGAGGTCCTGCGTCTGGTACGTGCGCACGATCACGCCCTTCGGTTCCCAGTACGTGCGCGCATAGGTCTCCTGCGTCGACCCCTGTTCGACGCCGACGCTCTTGCCGGCCAGCGACTCGGCCGTCGGCTGCAGGTTCGCGCCGCGTCGCGCGACGAGGCGCGGCGGCACGTTGTTGATCTTGTCGGTGAACGCGATCTGCGCGAGGCGCTTCTCGGTCACGCTCATCGACGACAGCACGCCGTCGAACTTGCGCGCCTTCAGCGCCGGGATCATCCCGTCGAAGGCGTTCTCGACCCACACGCAGCGCACCTTCATGCGTTCGCAGATCGCGTTGCCGAGATCGATGTCGAAGCCGACGAGCGTGCCGTCGGGTGCGAGCGATTCGAACGGCGCGTAGCTGGGATCGACGCCGAGGCGCAGGACGGCCGGGTCTTTCGCGGCGGCGGCGCCGGCCGTCAGCGCGAGCGCGACGGCGATGACGAGCTTTTTCATGATTGTCTCCTTACCGATTGATGTCGTTCTGGGGTGAAGCGAATGGCGGCCGATGGGCGTGACGGCCCGCGCCCGGCCATGCGCGGGCGGCTGGACGAGCGCCGCAAGCGGCCGGCGATCGTCCGGATCAGGGAATCCGGTGCTGCGGTGTCAGCGCGCGGCGCCGGTGACGCGCGCCATGCTGCGCCGGTAGCCGGCGGGCGAGAACGTGGCGTTCAGCGCGGCCATCGACGCGATCACGCCGAGATGCATCCACCACGCGATCGCGAAGCCGCCGCCGGCGTCGCGCAGCCAGCCGATCAACCACGGGCTCGCGGCGACGGTCAGGAAGCCGACGCCTTGCACGAACGCGGCGAGCGCACCCGCGAGCCGCGCATCGGGCAGGTGATCGAGCGTGACGATCAGGCTCATCGAGAAGAAGCCGCCGAGCCCGATGCCGACGCTCGCGACCCACATCCACGGCGCGAGCGCGGGCATCGTCGCGAAGCCGGCGAAGCCGGCCGTCTGCAGCGCGAGCGTGAGCCACAGCACCGGGCGGCGATCGTGCGAACGTTTCGCGAACATCGGCATCGCGAGCGCGCCGGCCGCCTGGAACAGCGCCATCCACGCGAGCAGGTTGCCGCTCGCCTGCGGGTTCATGCCGACGCTGCGATAAAACGCGGGCAGCCACGCGACGAGGCTCGCATAGCCGCTGTTGCTGAGGCCGAAGAACAGCGCGAGTTGCCATGCGCGCGGAATGCGTACGAACGCGGCGACGGGCGCCGATGCCGCCGCCGCATGCAGCGCGTCGCGCGGCGCCTTCGCGCGCCACAGCGCGAGCGTGACGAGCGCGGGCACGGCCCACACGGCGAGCGACAGATGCCAGCCGCCGCGCGCGGCGAGCCACGGACTCGCGACCGCGCCGAACGCACCGCCGCCGACCAGCGCGGCCGAATAGAGGCCCATCGCGAGCGGCAGCCGGTCGACGAACCAGCGCTTGGCGAGGCCCGGCGCGAGCGACTGCACCACGGCGACGCCCGCACCCGCGACGATTGCCGTGACGGCCAGTCCGGTGCTGCCGTCGCTCCACAGGCGCGCGGTACAACCCGCGGCGATCAACGCCAGCGCGGCGAGCAGCGCGCGCTGCTCGCCGACGCGCCGCGCGAGCCCGACGCCGAGGCCGGCGACGACACCCATCAGCACGAACGGCAGCGTGGTCAGCAGCGCCGCCGCGCGGAAACCGAGGCCCGTGTCGGCACGCACGAGGTCGAGCACGGGGCCGAACGCGGTCAGGAACGGACGCAGGTTGAGCCCGGCCAGCACCAGCAGCGCGAGCGCGCCATAGGACACGGAAGCCGCGTGCGGGCGGGAAACGGCTTGCGCGGTGCCGGGGTCGGTCATCGGAATGCTCCAGAGGGGGCCGGTGGCCCTGTGATGCGATGCCGAAAGGGTAAAGGCGCGCTCGTCCAGGTGAAAATTAAATATTCGACTGGCGATCAGTGCGGTTTGCGATGGGACGGCGCCGCGTGACGGGGCCGGATGGGCAATGTGCAGCGCGCGTGCATGACGGGCGCGCAGGATGCACGCCCGTTTCCGCGATCCTTCATTCGACCGGATGCAGATCCTGCAGCAAGGTCGGCACGAGCTCCGACACGGTCGGGTGGATGTGCATCGTGCGGCTGATCGTCGTGTACGGCGCGCCGGCGGCCATCACGTCGAGCATGCCGTGCACGACCTCGTCGCCGGTCACGCCGAGGATCGACGCGCCGAGAATCGCATGGCTGTCCGCGTCGACGATCACCTTCATGTAACCCAGGCTCTCGCCTTTTTCCACCGCACGGCCGACGCGCGTCATCGGCCGCGTGCCGACCAGCAGCCGGCGGCCGGTCTGCTTTGCTTCCGCGAGCGTCATGCCGATGCGGGCGAGCGGCGGATCGATGTACATCGCGTACGCGTTGATGCGGTCGGACACCTTGCGCGGATCGTTGTCGAGCAGGTTGGCCGCGACGATCTCGTAGTCGTTGTACGCGGTATGCGTGAACGCGCCGCGCCCGTTGCAGTCGCCGAGCGCCCAGATGCCGGGCACGCTGGTGCGCAGCTGGTCGTCGACCGTGATGTAGCCGCGCGCGTCGGTCGCGACGCCGGCCCGCTCGAGCCCGAGATCGTCGGTGTTCGGCACGCGGCCGACCGCGAGCAGCAGGTGCGAGCCCGCGACCTCGCGGCGGCCGCCGGTGCAGTCGAGGCCGACCGCGACGCCGTCGCCGTCGCGCCGTGCGCTCAGGCAGTTCGCGTCGAGCTGCACGTCGATGCCTTCGTTCTCGAGAATCTCGCGCACGGCCTGCGACACGTCCTCGTCCTCGCGGTGGATCAGGCGCGCGCCTTTCTCGACGATCGTGACCTTCGAGCCGAAGCGGCGGTACATCTGGCCGAATTCGAGCCCGACGTAGCTGCCGCCGATGATCACGAGATGCTCCGGCAGGAAGTCGACGTCCATCATCGTCGAGTTGGTCAGATAGGGCACCGAGTCGAGGCCCGGCATCGGCGGGATCTGCGCGCGTCCGCCGACGTTGATGAAGATGCGTTCGGCCTCGAGCACGTCGTCGCCCACGCGCACCGCATCGGGCCGCTCGAATCGGGCATGACCCTGAAACACCGTCGTGTGGTCGAGCCCGCGCACCCATTGCTCGACGTTGTGGTTCGAGCGGCCGGAGATCCGGTCCTTGCGCGCCTTCACGGCCTTCATGTCGACGCTGACGGGGCCGACCGACACGCCGTACTCCTGCGCGCGCCGCGCGAGTTGCGCGGCATACGCGCTCGCGATCAGCGTCTTGGTCGGGATGCAGCCGGTGTTCACGCAGGTGCCGCCGAAGCGGCCGCGTTCGACGATCGCGACTTTCATGCCGGCGCCGGCGAGCCGTGCGGCGAGCGGCGGCCCGGCCTGGCCCGTGCCGATGACGATCGCATCGAAGTGTTGCGTCATGACGTCCTCCTGCGCTGGTTCAACGTGGGAAGGGACCACGCGCAAGCCGCATGCCGCGCCGGCGCGCGCCCGAACGACGACGAGCGCCTATGGTAGACCGGTTGGCGGGGGGAGGCGAGTCGCGCGGATGCGGGCGACGCGGAACATTGTTCATGACGGCCGGCAGGCTTCATGGCCGGCGGCAACGCGGCTGCGCGCCGGTTGAGGATTGCGCTGCGCGGGTCCTTCAGTCCTTGCGCCGCCATTGGCCGAACGATACCGGCCGGTGCGCATCGGCGCGCGTGACGGTGACTTGGTCGGGCTGCTCGTCGAGCGGAAACGATTCGGTGTAGATCTCGCTGGAGAACAGCCAGCCGCGGGTGCGCGGGTCGTAGCGGAACGTCACGAAGTCGCTCCAGTGTTGCCCGCAGGCGACGAAGTTCTGCACGGTGAAATAGCGGCCTTTCACCGCGAGGCCGCTGTCGGCGGCGTCTTCGGGATCGAACGGATCGCACTGGCCGCCTTCGTTCGCGCGCAGGACGACGTGGTCGTTGCGCGCGGCGAGCCGGTACGCGCGATCGGGCTGCTCCTCGAAGATCAGCAGCGGGCGCGGCGACGGCTGCGCGCGCGTATCGGCTTCGCGATGCACGACGACGAGCAAGCTGCGCCGTCCGTTGCCGAGGTCCGGCCCTTCCTGTACAACGAGCGGCCGGTAGCCGGACGGCAGTTGCGTCGCGACCGATGGCGGCAGGTCGCCGGCGCGTGCGCCGGACGACAGTGCGGCGAGCAGCGCAACCAGGGCGCAGCGTGCGGTGGCGATCATCACAGATCCCGCCCGAGGAACTCGGTGCCTGGCACCGGATTGAACGCGACCGGCGGCGCGGGCGTGAAGCCGAGCGAACCATACAGTTGCCGTGCGGCGACGAACTCGGGCAGCACGTCGAGGCACATCCGCGCATAGCCGGCCGCCTTCGCGTCGCGCAGCAGCCGTTCGACGAGCTGGCGGCCGACGTTCAGCCCGCGCGCGTCTGGGCGCACGTACACGCGCTTCATCTCGCACGTCGTCGCGTCGATTTCCCGAAACGCCGCGCAGCCGACCGCGCGCTCGCCGTGCCATGCGAGCAGCAGTTGCCCGCGCGGGGCTGCGTATTTGCCCGGCAGTGCGGCGAGCTCCGGCTCGTAGTCCTGGAACGCGAGGCTGACGGTGGGGCTTGCGATGTATTCGCGGAAGATCGCTTCGACGACGGCGGCATCGTCGGGATAGCGGGCGGCGCGGATCTCGATCATGGGGCGGGGCGCGAGGGCGGGAACGGCAGCCAGCATAGCAGCGCGCGGGCGCTTTCGGCGGGCGGCGAAGCGTGCCAGAATCGTCGGCTTCAGCGTCGGCGATCGATGCAATGCGACTCGATTCTCGACGCGACACGCAGGCGCCGGCGTTTCGGCGCCGCCGACCAAGGAGACTTCGATGACTGCATCGGCTGCCGTACTCGCCATTCTGGCCGCGCTGTGGCTTGGCGCAATGATTCCGGGACCGAGTTTCGTGCTGGTCGCCCGCAATTCGATCGGGCTGTCGCGCCGCGACGGGCTCGCGACCGCGCTCGGCATGGGTGTCGGCGGGATCGCGTTCGGCGGCGTCGCGCTGGCCGGGCTCTATACGCTGCTGCAGGCGGTCGAATGGCTGTACGTCGGGCTCAAGGTGGCCGGCGGCGCATACCTGATCTACATGGCGTCGAAGATCTGGCGCGGCGCCGACCGGCCGATCGCGATGGACGACCCGCAGGCCGTCGTCGCCGGCAGCGCGCGCAAGTCGTTCTGGACCGGCCTCACGACCCAGCTGAGCAATCCGAAGACGGCGATCTGGTACGGCAGCATCTTCGCGGCGCTGTTGCCGCAGCATCCGCCGCTGTGGTGCTACCTGGCGCTGCCGCCGCTCGTGTTCGGCGTCGAATTCGGCTGGTACACGATCGTTGCGCTGTGCTTTTCGACCCGCCGGCCGCGCGAACTCTACCTGCGCGCGAAGAAGTGGGTCGACCGCGTCGCGGCCGGCGCGATCACGCTGCTCGGCCTGCGGCTGATCCTGAACGCGCCGAAAGCGGGGATCTGACGGCAGGCGGTGCCGCTCGCGCGCACCGTCGTTTCATTCCCGACGGGCATGCCGGCGCGGCCGGTCATTCCGTCCGGTGGCGGGACGGTCCGAGCCGGGCGATTCTTTTGGGCCCATCCGCCCCGTCCGCCCCGTCCATCAGCCCATCCGCTCATCAGCCCATCCGCCCATCCGCCCATCCGCCCAATCCGCCCAATCCGCTCAATCCGCCCGCGCGAGCGCGCGTCACACCGCCGGAAACCGCTCCAGCAGCGCCGCGAACCGCGCCTCGTCCGGAAACGCCTTCACTTCATACCGCACCGGCCGATGCGCGGTGGCTGTCATCAGGTCGCCGCACGCGTCCCGCAGCGCGGCCATCGGCACGTGCGCCGACTGCCGCGTCGCTTCCCGGTAGAGCACGACGATGTCCGTCTCGGGCAGCAGCGTCGGCACACCGTCGCTCCACACGCTGACACTGAACAGTTCGCCGTTCTGCCGTCGATACACGGTGTAGGTCGCCACGAAGATGTCGGTGCCGTCCCGCTTGTGCAGCTCGTCCAGCTGCGTGCGCTGATCCTGGTAGTCGCCGGCGAGTTCGTCCACGCGCAGCGCGTGCAGCTTCGCCTCCAGTCCTGCCGGGATGAAGTTCCGCCACGCGGCGCCGTCCCAGCGCAGCATCAGCGGCGGCAGCGGACGCGGCTGCGCGCGCGCGTGTTCGGCAAGTTCGACCATCGTCGCGAGACCGGCCGTGTTGCGGTCGCCGGTGAGCAGCAGCACGGCCCGGTTCGGCGCCATCACGACCGGCGCGCCGGAGATCGGCTGGCGATGCAGCAGGTCGGTCAGCAGCAGCCGCGACGCGTCGTAGTAGTCGCCGAACTGCGACAGGAACACGCCGTCGCGCAACGCGACCCACGGTGCCGACGACGCGCCGCGCAGGTTGTCGATCGCGATGTCGCAGGCGGCGTCGAAGCTGACGCCCCATTCGGCGAGCCGCGCGCTCGTCAGCCGCGCGACGCTGAATTCGCCGTCGTACGCGATGCCGATCTCGAGGTTCTCGCACAGTGGCCGGAACGCCACCTCCGACGCTTCGGGCTGTCCGGCGAGCTGCAGCGCGACCGTGCCGCGCTCGGTCGCGCTGCGGATCACGGGGCGCAGCCGCGCGCGCACGTCCGCGAAGTTCGCCGGAATCTCGTGCTGCATCATCGCGTTCGCCTGGCGCAGCAGCGTCGCTTCGCGCTCGGTGGGCTTCGCGTCCGCGTAATCGCGGAACAGGTTGTGGAGGTTGATGATGTTCGACGGGGCATCGGCTTGCACGAGACGGCCCTTGTCGTGCTCGTGAAGCCACTCGCGCGTGTCGCCGGTCGCGCGCAGCGCGGCGATCAGGCGTTCGGCGAAGTCCTGCCGGCTGGGCGGTTTGCTGAAGCGCTCGCGCAGGCGCGCGACGAAGTCGGAAATCATCGTATGCGGTCGGGCGGGCCCGTCTGTTATTGATCTCTCGTTGTCATGGGCGGCGCCACCCGTCTCCCTTGGGGGCGCGCGCTGCGACCCGCCGATATCGGCCGGATACCCGGAATGCGGCCGGTGGCGGCCCGCGCGCCGGCTGCATGGCGGCGCGGGCCCGCGTCGGACGCGATTCGCGTGGCGGGTGTCGCGATGGTACCGCACGTCCGTGATGGAAACGCGTGTGGGTGAATGTTTGTTGATGCACAGGTGAGAGCCCGAACCCCGAACCGGCCCGCCCGCCCGCGCCGGCTCTGGAACGCGGCCCGACTCGTCGCCTGACCCGCGCCGGCGCTGGCGAAAACCCCGACAACCGCCCCGCGAGCCTTGTACGGCGGGCGTTCGCGCCGGTTGCGCGGCGTGCCGTGCCGGGCCGCTTCCCCGATTCTGGCGGCCGACCTCCCGACGACGTGTAAACTGCTGCCTTTTTTGACGGTTTGCAGCATGGTGCAAGCACCCCCGCGCCCGGCACTGAGCGGCCCGACGCTCGTCCGGCTGCTCGCGCGCCTGACCGATGCCGACGTCGCGGAATCCCGGCAGACGCTGTCGGACCGCCTGAGCCAGTGGCTCGGCTGGACCGACGCGATCACGCTGTCGTCCGCGCTGAATGCGAGCCCGCCCGGCGTCGCGGCCGGCGTGCGCGGTTACGACGCCGAGCGCGACTGCGCGCGCGTGCGTCACGACCTCGCGCAGGCGATCACGGCCGCCCACCGTCCGCGTACGCGGCGGCGCCCAGGCGAAATGCCGCCGCCGCCCGCCGACACGGCGGACTTCGCGGATTTCCGCCAGAGCTGTCTGTCCCTGCAGCAGGAAATGGAAACGGCGATCGGCCAGTTGCGCGGCCGCCTGCGGGTCGCGCTGGCCGCGCGCGCGTCCGGGATGGCGCGGCTCGCGGCGCTCGACGCGATCATGGAGCGCGTGCTCGGCGCGCGCGAGCGCAGCCTGCTGTCCGCCGTGCCCGCGCTGCTCGGCACGCGCTTCGAGCGGCTGCGCGACGCGGAACGGCAGGCGCTGGCCGACGCGCAAGCGGCGGCCGCTGCCGATCCCGACGGCGACGCACCGCCCGCTGTGGCGATCGTGCCCGGCACGTGGCTCGACACGTTCCGCAACGAGATGCAAAGCATCCTGCTCGCCGAACTCGAAGTCCGGTTTCAAACGGTAGACGGGCTGCTCGCGGCCCTTCGTACCTGCTAATCCCTACGCTATGTCCAGAATTCGTCTTGATCTCGTTGTCTTCATCGCCGGCCTGCTCGCAGTGTGCTGGATCGGCGTCGGCTATGTCGCGTCGAACCCGCTCGCGACGGCCGTCACGCTGCTGATCGGCGCGTGCTACGTCGCCGGTGCGTGGGAGCTGCGGCGCTACCGGCAGGCGACCGCCACGTTGTCGCGCGCGGTGGCCGGGCTGACCGAACCGCCGGCGCAGCTCGACACCTGGCTCGACACGCTGCCCGCGGGCCTGCGCGGCGCCGTGCGGGCACGCGTCGAAGGCGCGCGCGTCGCGCTGCCGGGCCCGTCGCTGACGCCGTATCTCGTCGGCCTGCTCGTGCTGCTCGGCATGCTCGGCACGCTGCTCGGGATGGTCGTCACGCTGAAGGGCACGGGCGCCGCGCTCGAAAGCGCGACCGACCTCGACGCGATCCGCGCGTCGCTGATCGCGCCGGTGAAGGGCCTCGGCTTCGCGTTCGGCACGTCGATCGCGGGCGTCGCGACGTCGGCGATGCTCGGCCTCCTGTCCGCGCTCGTGCGCCGCGAACGGCTCGACGCGGGCCAGCAACTCGACGCGAAGATCGCGACGACGCTGCGCGTGCATTCGTCCGCACACCAACGCGACGAATCCTTCCGGCTGCTGCAGCGCCAGGCCGACGTGATGCCGGCCCTGGTCGACCGGCTGCAGACGATGATGACGACGCTCGAGGCGCGCAGCGTCGCGCTGCACGATCGCCAGATCGAAAGCCAGCAGGCGTTCTTCGATCGGACCGAGCGCGCGTATGCGGGCCTGGCGTCGAACGTCGGCGATGCGCTGAAGGAAAGCGCCGCCGAGAGCGCGCGCGTCGCCGGTGCCGCGCTGCAGCCGGTCGTCGCGGCGACGATGACGGGGCTCGCGCAGGAGATGGCCGCGTTGCGCGACACCGTGACGGGCGCCGTGCAGCGTCAGCTCGACGGGCTGACCGACGGTTTCGAGAAGACCACCGGGAACGTGACGGCCGTCTGGAACCGCGCGCTCGACGAGCAGCGCCGCGCGGGCGACGCCGTCGCGCAGCAATTGCAGACGACGCTCGGCCAGTTCACCGACACCTTCGCGCAGCGGTCGACGGACCTGCTCGACGGCGTCGCGACGCGCCTCGAATCGACCGAAAGCCGGCTGTCCGACGTGTGGCGCGATGCGCTCGCGCGCCAGGAGCAGGTCGGCGCGACGCTGGCCGGCCAGCATGCGCAGGCGCTCGGCGAAGCCGCCGCGACCTTCGAGCGGCATTCCGGCGCGGCGCTCGCCGCGATGCGCGAGTCGCATGCGGGGCTGCAGACGCAACTGGCCGCGCGCGACGAGGAACGCCTGGCGGCGTGGAATGCGTCGCTGACGGCGATGGCCGCGAAGCTCGGCGACGAATGGCAGCGCGCGGGCGCGCACAGCGCGGGCCGTCAGCAGGAAATCTGCGATGCGCTGGCGCAAACGACGCGCGATCTCGCGGCACAGGCGTCTACGTTCGAACAACGTTCGAGCGATCTGCTGTCGACGATCCGCGAGTCGCATACGGGCTTGCAGACGCAACTCGCGGCACGCGACGAGGAACGTCTGTCCGCATGGAACGACTCGCTCGCCGCGATGGCGACGAAGCTCGGCGACGAATGGCAGCGCGCGGGCGCGCACAGCGCGGGCCGTCAGCAGGAAATCTGCGATGCGCTCGCACAAACGACGCGCGATCTCGCGGCACAGGCGTCTACGTTCGAACAACGTTCGAACGATCTGCTGTCGACGATTCGCGATTCGCACACGGGGCTGCAAACGCAACTGGCCGCGCGCGATGAGGAGCGCCTGTCCGCATGGAACGACTCGCTCGCCGCGATGGCGACGAAGCTCGGCGACGAGTGGCAGCGCGCGGGCGTGCACAGTGCGGGCCGTCAGCAGGAAATCTGCGACGCCCTTGCACAAACCACGCGCGATCTGACCGCACAAGCAGCGACGTTCGAGCAACGTTCGAACGACCTGTTGTCGACGATCCGCGATTCGCACACGGGGCTGCAAACGCAACTGGCCGCACGCGACGAAGAACGCCTGTCGGCATGGAACGATTCGCTAGCCGCGATGGCTGCAAAGCTCGGCGAAGAGTGGCAGCGCGCGGGCGTACACAGCGCGGGCCGTCAGCAGGAAATCTGCGACGCACTCGCACAAACGACGCGCGATCTGACCGCACAAGCTTCCACGTTCGAACAACGCTCGAATGACCTGCTGTCGACGATCCGCGAATCGCACACGGGCCTGCAAACGCAACTGGCCGCGCGCGACGAAGAACGCCTGTCCGCATGGAACGACTCGCTCGCCGCGATGGCCGCCGCGCTGCGCGACGAATGGGCGCAGACGAGCGCGCAGGCCGCGACGCGCCAGCAGGACATCTGCGACACGCTGACCCGCACCGCGAACGACATCACCGCGCAGGCGCAGGTGCATGCAAGCGACACGATCAACGAGATCTCGCGCCTCGTGCAGGCCGCATCGGAAGCGCCGAAGGCCGCGGCCGACGTCGTCGCCGAACTGCGCCAGCGCCTGTCCGACAGCATGGTGCGCGACACCGCGATGCTCGAGGAGCGCAGCCGCCTGCTCGCGACGCTCGAGACGCTGCTCGGCGCGGTCAATCACGCGTCGACCGAACAGCGTACCGCGATCGATGCGCTCGTCAGCACGTCGGCCGACCTGCTCGAGCGCGTCGGCGCGCGCTTCAACGACACCGTCGATGCCGAAACGCGCAAGCTCGATTCGGTCGCCGCACAGGTCACGGCCGGTGCGGTCGAGGTCGCGAGCCTCGGCGATGCGTTCGGCGCGGCCGTGCAGGTGTTCGGCGAGTCGAACGACAAGCTGCTGAACCACCTGCAGCGCATCGAGGCCGCGCTCGAGAAATCGCTCGCGCGCAGCGACGAGCAGCTCGAGTACTACGTCGCGCAGGCGCGCGAGGTGATCGACCTGAGCATGATGTCGCAGAAGCAGATCGTCGAGGACCTGCAGCAGATCGCCGGTCGGCGGGCATCGGTCGGAGCGTAACGCATGCACGACGAAATCGACGACGGCGCGCCTTCCGCGCCGGTGTGGCCCGCGTTCGCCGACCTGATGTCGGTGCTGCTCGGCGCATTCGTGCTGATCCTCGTCGGCGTGATCGGCATGCAGTTGCAGCTCACGTCGAAGCTCGAGGAAGCCGTGCGCGCGCGCCAGCAGGAAGCGCAGCAGCGCAAGTCGCTCGAGGAGGCGCTGGCCGGGCCGCTCGCGGCCGGCCGCGTGACACTCGTGAACGGCCGCATCGGCATCAGCGGCAACGTGCTGTTCGCGCTGAACTCCGACCAGTTGCAGCCCGAGGGCCGCGATCTGTTGAAGACGCTGGCTGCGCCGCTGGCCGCCTACCTGAAGACGCGCGACGAGATCCTGATGATCAGCGGCTTCGCCGACGACCAGCAGGTGCGTGCCGGCAACCGCCAGTTCGCGGACAACTGGGAACTGTCGGCCAAGCGCGCGCTGACGGTCACGCGTGCGCTGATCGACGCCGGCGTGCCGGCGAAGTCGGTGTTCGCGGCCGCGTTCGGCTCCGAGCAGCCGGTCAGCTCGAACGCGGACGATGAAGGCCGCGCGAAGAACCGTCGCGTGGAGATCGCGCCGGTGCCGCGCAAGACCGCGTCGAGCGGAGGGAAGGCGAAGTGACGGACGATGCGACGCACGTGCGCGCGACGCTCGACGCGTGGCGCGAGCAGGGCGCCGACCGGCTCGATCCGGTGCGCTTCCATCGGCTCGACGCGCTCGAGAAGCGCGCGGCCGCGCTCGACGGCGATGCGCGCGCGTTGCTCGATGCGCGGCTCGCGATGCTGCTGGAAGGGTTTGCGCAGATCGTCGCGCGAGCCGGTGAAGCGGCAGCCGCCAGCTCGGCGGCGCAAGCGAACGCGCAGGCGCCTGTGCGTGGTGCGATCGGCGGGCTCGTCGAGCGCCTCGCGCGCGATGCAGAGGCTGACCGGCGCGGGATCGATCCCGCGCTGATCGACTACTTCCGCGCGATGTGGTCGAAGGTCCGCACCGAACAGCAGTACCGCCAGTCGCTCGACCAGGTGCCGCGCAACGCGGGACCGCTCAATTCGAACAGCCTCGTGCACCGGTCGCTCGCGACGATGCGCGAGCTGTCGCCGGAATACCTGCAGCAGTTCCTGTCGTACATCGATGCGCTGGCGTGGCTCGAGGATCTGGCCGGCGGCGGCGCGCAGCCGGAGAAGGAGGCGCCGCGCGCGAAAGCCGCGAAGACGCTGAAGCCGGCGAAGAAGACCACGCGCACCAAGGCGCGATAACGCACGCACTTGCGCCGCGCCGATCGTTGTCTAGCGAGCGGTCGCCTGCTCGTCGATCGCCGCGCGCAGCGCGTGCAACGCGTCGGTCAGCGCCGATGCGAACGGCGGATGCGCGGCGATGCCCGCCGCGTCGAGCCGGCTGCCGAGGATCGGCAGCGTGATCGACGCGCGCTCGACGATGCACGCCGACATCACCGACAGCGTTTCCCGCAGCGCCGCGTCCGCATGCGTCGCGCGCGGCGACGCGTTCAATACCGCGACCGGCTTGTACACGACGGCCTCGCATCCCACGATCCAGTCCAGCGCGTTCTTCATCACGCCCGTCACGCCGTGCGCGTATTCCGGGCTCGCGATCAGCACGCCGTCCGCGGCATTCAGCCGCTCGATCAGGTCGCGCACCGCGGCCGGCGACGGATCTTCGATATCGGGGTTGAACAGCGGAAACTCGCCGAGACGATCGAAACGCGTGATGCGCATCCCGCGCGGCGCAACGCGGGCGGCTGCGTCCAGCAGCGCCGCGTTGTGCGACTGTGCACGCAGGCTGCCGCACAGCGCGACGATGTCGATGCGGCGCTCGGAATCGGTTCGGGGTTCGATAGCCATCGAGGAGCGTAGGGGTGGGAGTCTTGCGCGGCGACGGCGCGCGGATCCGCCGGATTATCTCATCGGGGCGCGAGCAACGTGTCGCGCGTCGGCGACGCGGCGCAGGTGATGCGATTCGCGTCCGTTCCGCGGCAACTGCGTGTCCTGACCCCGGGTGGCAACCGTGTCGCGCATCCCGGTTGCCCGTGCCAGGTCACCGAGTGTCCATCCGTCGCCGAGCAACAGGCGGCGCGTATGCAGCGCACCGTACACGTCGTCCGCGACGGTTTCGCCGAGATAGCGCAGCGCGCGGCCTTCGACGTCGACGAAGCCGTGCCGGTAGTCGTGCGCGAGCGCGGTCCACAGCTGTGCCGCGCCGACCGACTGACGCGCGCCGCTGATCAGGCAGAGACCCGCGTCGAGTCCCCATCGATACAGCGTCGTCGCAAGCCCCTTGCGTTGCGCGGACCCGCGCAGCCGCGTATGCGGCGCGCGCAGGTAGCGGTCCGCGCGGCGCGGCAGTTCGGGAAGCCGGTTGAAGATCGTGTAGCCGGCGAGCTGCCGGGCCGACGGATCCTCGACGTAAAGGAAATATTCGCCGTCGGCCTCGCGGTGGCGGACGATCAGGCCCGAGTCGCCGAGCGCGACGGCCGGCAGGCCGTGCAGGCGATGGCCCGGCTGGTTCAGACGCGCGTGGAGCATGTCGAGTTCATCGTCGATGTCGTGCTGGGAATGCTGTACGTCGATACGCATGGCAAAAGGCGCCCGTCCCGGGCGCATCGAGAAAGGGGTTCATCGCAAACGGGAAAGGAAATGGCAGCGGCCCCCGGGCTCGACGTGCGAGCCGGGGCCGCGAATCAGCTGGGGATGTGCTGGAAACCGGCGGCGATCGCGGCGAGGCCCGCGATGCAGAGTGCGAACAGGATCAGGACTTTGTGGATCACGCCTCTCTCCTCATGAACGCGCGGCGCCGAACGGCGGTGCCGCGGAGACGGTGATGGCGGGCGCGGCCCGCGCGGCCGTCGTGCGTGACGACGGTCGAAGGTCCGGGCGGCAGGCGCGCGGACGGTCAGCACCATACGCGACGGGCACGGGACGGGCAACCGGACGGCGGGAGAAAAGCGACGAAACGCGGGGAATCGAGGGTGTTTCGCGACAATCGGTCGCAAGGGGCGGATGTGTCGATGTCGCTTGTCGGTGTTTGTCTCGAAATTACACACACTTCACGGCAGACGAACTTCATCAGGATCTGCTCATGGGAGCGGGCCCGTCCAAGGATCGCCGAGCCGCAACGACCTTCTTCACACGGTGGTTGCGGCGATCTCGTCGCGCCGCCGCCTCACCCTGCCTGCCGCACCCCGAACGCCTGCCTGATCCGCGCTAACAACCCATGCTGCGCGATCCATTCCGCATACGCGCGATAGTCAGGATCGCGCATCAAATGACGTTCCTCCGTCTTCGCCCGCGTGTAGTAGATCAGATTGACCGCGACGAGCCCCGCGCAGTGCATCAGCCCGACCTGCCAGCCGAGCGGCTCGACGAACGGCACCGACACCATCCAGTACGACAGGTTCTTCGTGATGTACGCCGGATGCTTCGTGAAACGATACGGGCCCGACGTGATGATCCCGCGGTTCGTGAGGTTCGAGAAACGCAGCCCGAACGAGATCGTCGACAGCGCATAGGTCATCAGCAGCAGGATGATCGCCGCGCCCCAGATCACGCGCAGCGTCGGCGCGGACAGCAGCCAGTTGTCCCAGAACAGCGAGCCTTCGTAGCGGATGTAGTTGTTCGAGATCAGCGACCAGAACGGCTGGTAGCACATCAGCGCGGCGACCCAGCCGAGCGTGGTCGGCTCGACGGTGCGCACGTGGCTGTCGAGGATGCGGAACGTGCACAGGTAGCCGACGGTGCCGAACATCAGGTCCATCGTGAACGACAGGTCGTACAGGAACACGAAGGTCGCGATCGTCATCGGCGCGTTCACTGCGTGCGCAAGCGATGCGCTCAGGTGATCGGCGTCCTTCGACAGGTAGACCGTCATCAGCGGCAGGAAGAACGCCTTCACGCCCCAGCCGGCGAGCATCTCGCGCACGGGCTGCCAGCTCGCGGGCTGCTCGCGGCGGAACAGGTAGCGGCCCCACAGCAGGTACGCGTCGTCGGTCTCGCGCTGGTGGCGATCCATCCACGCGAAGTAGAACGGCGCGGCGACGATCACGTACGGCGCGAGCGAGCGCAGCAGCGACCAGAACGGCAGGTAGAACGCGCCGTGATATTCGGGCAGCAGCCAGTAGATCGCGGCGATGCAGGCGTAGATCGACGTCAGCGCGCCGAGCCGCGTCGCGACGCGGGCGAGCCCGAGCGGGCGCACGGCCTGGCGCGACAGTCCCGCGCTCGGGCGCAGGTAGACGCGCGAGATGAAGATTTCGTGCAGCGCGATCGTGCCGATGATCGCGAGGCTGGCGACGACCGCGCGCGTGGCCGCATCGAGGCTCGGCTGGTCGCGCGTGATCCACAGCGCGAAGAGACCGGCCGCGATGCCGAGCAGGCCGGCGCGGAACGGCGTGGCGGAACGGGGCGGGCGGTCCTGGACCGCGGCGATGCCGTCGAGCGTGGAATTCATGATCGGATCCTCGTCGGGATGACGGCCGGCGCCCCCGCTTGGCGGGTGGCGCCGGCCATCGGCCGGGCTTTGGATTGGTATGTGCCCGGCCATTGGCCTGTGGTTCTGATACGTGACGCGTTACTTCTTCGGGGCGGTGCCGAGCAGGCCGCCGAGCAGGTTCGTCACCGGTGCCAGCAGGTTGGTCGCGCCAGCCGCGGTGCCGCCGTTCGAACTGCCGGTCAGGCCGGCCGTGACGGTGCCGCTGCCGGACGGCGTCGTCACCGTGCCGGCCGCGCCGCCCGGGCTGGCCGTGCCGACTGCGCCGAGCGTGCCGGCCGCCGACGTCAGCGAGCCCGTCAGCGTGCCGACCGGGCCGCTCGTCAGCGCACCGCCGAGGTTGCCGGTCAGGTTGCCGCCCGGCGTCGTGACCGTGCCGGTGAGGCTTGCGCCAAGCGGCGTCAGCGAATTGACGAGGCCGGTGACCGGTGCCAGCAGGCTGCCGGCGCCCGAGCTGCTGGTACCGCTCGTGCCGCTGGTGCCGCCCGTACCGCTCGAACCGAGGCCGCCGAGGGCGCCCGTCACCGTGCCGAGCAGGCCCGTGATCGGCGCGAGCGGGCCGCCGCTGGTGCCGCTCGTCCCGCTGGTGCCGCCGGAGCCGCTCGAACTGCTGCCGCCGCCGAGGGCGCCCGTCAGCGAACCGAGCACGCCCGTGATCGGGGCGAGCGGGTTGGTGCCGCTGCTGGAACTGCCGCTGGACAGCAGGCCGCCTGTCGACGACACCGTGTTGCCGAGCTGGGACACGCTGTTGCCGGCGCTCGTGCCGACCGGGTTGCCGGTCGCGCTGCCGACCTGCGTACCGGCGAGGCCGAGGCCGCTGCCGAGCGTGTTCAGCAGGCCGCTGAGCGGGGCGCCGAGCAGGGTCGCGTTGCCGAGCGTCTGCGTGGCGCCAGGCGTCGTGACGCCGCCGGTCAGCGTGTTGGTGATCGGGTTGATCACGCTGCCGAGCTGCGTCTCGAGTTGCTGGACCGGCGCGCTGTTCAGCGCCGTGTTGAGCGCCGATGCGGTGGAGTTGACCGCGGTGCCGACCGTGTTGACGAGACTGCCGACCAGGGTCGTCGCCGGCGCGAGCGGCGCCAGCGGACCGGTGCCGAGGCTCGTCACCGCGTTGCCGAGGTTGTTGACGGCGCCGCCGGCGCCGGTCAGCAGGCCGGTGGTCGAAGTGAGCGTCGGGCCGAGCGGGTTCGGCGACACGCCGATCGAGCCAAGGCCGGCCGCGACGCCGTTGCCGAGCGACTGCACGCCGTTGCCGAGGCTGGTGACCGCATTGCCGATGCTGGTGGCCGTCGTCGGGTTCGTGCCGGGGACCTGTACGCCGCCGATCTGCGACCCGCCGTTCGCGACCGTCGTGCCCAGTGCCGTGACGAGCGTGCCGGTTTGCTGGAGGACGTTGCCGAGCGGGGTGGCGCTGGTGCCGGAGGTGCCTGAAGTACCGGAAGTGCCCGACGTGCCGGACGTGCCCGAGGTGCCTGAAGTACCGGAAGTGCCCGACGTGCCGGAAGTGCCCGACGTGCCGGAAGTGCCCGACGTGCCGGAAGTGCCCGAAGTGCCGGAAGTGCCCGACGTGCCGGAGGTGCCCGACGTACCGGAGGTGCCCGACGTGCCGGAAGTGCCCGACGTACCGGAAGTGCCCGACGTACCGGAGGTGCCCGACGTACCGGAGGTGCCCGACGTACCGGAAGTGCCTGACGTACCGGAGGTGCCCGACGTGCCGGAAGTGCCCGAGGTGCCCGACGTACCGGAGGTGCCCGACGTACCCGAAGTCCCCGACGAACCCGACGTCCCCGAACTACCGCCGCCGGACGTACCCGACGAGCCGCCGCCGGACGTTCCGGATGTCCCCGAAGTCCCGGACGTCCCCGACGTGCTCGGCTTGATCGACGGCGTGACCGGCCCGTCGACCGAACCGCAGCCATACAGCGAGAGCAGCGACAGGACGGCCAGCGATACCGTCGTCTTCTTTAAGTAATGGTGCATGGTGGCCTCGACATTGGAAGTTGTGTCCGGGCCATTACTGCAAATTCCGCGCCATGACATCTTCCGCGCAATGCGCCGGCGCTTTGTTGCGGGAATCGGGAATATCGGCGCGATTTAAACGGAGGAATGGGGCTTTCGCGGGACGGGCGCGCCAGTTGCGCCGCTGTGCGCGCCGTGATGTTCCCGTAAGGTGCCGTAACGCCGGGCTGGATGTTACGTAGCGTTCGGCCCGGTGTTCCGCGTGTGACGCAGCCGGCCGCGCCCCGAGGGCACGTTCTTTGACGAAACACCCCCGCGCCGCGAACATGACGCGAACCCACCCGGCCGCAGGCGACGCCGAAGCGGCCAAGACTTCAGACAGGACACGACATGAGCGAACAGGACAGGAAACAGGGCAAGGCGCGCCGCACCGAAGTCATGGGCGAGGCATTCGTCGAGCGCGCGATGCGCGACCTCGACGGTTTTTCGCGTCCGCTGCAGAACTGGCTGAACGAGCACGCGTGGGGCAGCACGTGGCAGCGCGGCGGCATCGACTTGAAGACGCGCAGCCTCTGTACGTGCGCGATGCTGGCGGCGCTCGGCCGCGGCACGGAACTGAAGGGCCACGTGCGTGGCGCGCTCAACAACGGCGCGAGCCTCGTCGAGATCCGCGAGGTGCTGCTGCACAGCGCGCTTTACGCGGGCGCGCCGGCGGCGGTCGAGGCGTTCCGCAGCGCGCGCGAGGTCATCGCGGAGCTCGGGCTGTCGCTGCCCGACGACGAAGCCTGACCCGCGCGCGGCGCGGCCGGCAGGCCCGCCGACGCTCAATGCTCGACGTGCGCGCCCTGCGCCGGCGCCTCGACCGGCGCGGCGGCGACTTCGAGCAGCCAGTCCGCCGTTGCGTCGGGAATCGTGACCGGCAGCATGTGCCCGCCTTCGACGACCTTCAACCTCACGCGTGCCGACTTCTGCGCGAGTGCTTCGCCGTGCGTGCGCCAGTTCAGGATCGGATCGGCGCGGCCGTACAGCACGTCGACCGGCAGCGCGAGGTCCGCGTAGCGGTGCACCATCGCGGGCAGGTCGACGGGGGCCGACAGCAGGTCGGTCGCCGTCGCGTAGAACACGTGCGGCCGCAGCCCGAGCAGCCCGCCGCCCTTCACCGGGAAGTCGCGCGGCACGGCTTCCGGCGCGAACACCTGATCGACGGCCTTGCGGCCGGTCAGGATCGTCAGCGGGATCGCGAAGGTCCACGACACGAAGCGGCGCACCAGCGGCGACGGCAGCATCAGCGGCTTGAACGGGGCCGGCGGTTCGGTCTGCTCGTGCGACAGCGGCGCGATCAGCGCGAGCCGGCTTACACGCTCCGGATGGTTGAGGCCGACCGCGAGCGCGATCGCGCCGCCGAGCGAGTGGCCGACGAGCACGGGCCGGTCGAGCTTCAGCGCGTCGATGAACGCGGCGATCGTGCGGGCCTGCGCGAACACGTTCGCCTGCGAGCCGGCGCCGCGCAGCGAGCGGCCGGCGCCGGGCCGGTCGACGAGGATCACGCGATGGTGCTGCGCGAGCCGCGTGAGCGGCAGGTACGCGAAATTGCGCCACTGCCCGGCGAGCCCGTGCACGAACACGAGCGGCGGGCCGCTGCCGTACTCGACGTAGTGGATGTGGTCGCCGCCGATGTCGACGAAGCGGCCTTCGGGCGGAAACGCGCGCGTCACGCGACGCGCGACGTAGCCGGAAAACAGCGCGAGCGCGGCGAGCATCGCGACGACGCCGAGCAGCACGTTCTGGATCAGGTGAAGCGTATGGCTCATGTCGGCCTCAACGGGTTTCGAGTACGGGTTCGGCGACCGGCGCGGCGGCCGGGCCGGCTTTCGCGCGGCGTTCGAACTGCATGGCCGAATCGGCGAGCCCGCTGAACTTCAGCGACGCGAGATCGAGCACGTAGTTCTGGTGGAACTTCCACGGCTTGCGGTGCCCCTGCTTCGGCAGGATGCCGGCCGCGCGCTGGATGTAGCCCGAGCTCAGGTTCACCGCCGGCACGTCGCCGAGGTCACCGGCGCCGAGCCGCGGCACGCAGGTGTCGTAGCCGTTCGCGCGCATGTGGTTGAGCAGCCGGCACACGTAGCGCGCGATCAGCTCGGCCTTCAGCGTCCACGACGCGTTCGTGTAACCGAACGACGACGCGAGGTTCGGCACGTCGCTGTACATCATTCCTTTGTAGGACACGGTCTGCGGCAAATCGACCGCGCGGCCGTCGACCGTGACGCGCGCGCCGCCGAGCAGCTTCACCTCCAGCCCGGTCGCGGTGACGATCACGTCCGCGACGAGCTGCTGGCCGCTTTTCAGCTTCAGGCCGGTCGGCGTGAAGCGCTCGATCTCGTCGGTGACGATCGATGCGCGGCCCGCGCGGATCGACTTGAACAGGTCGCCGTTCGGCACGAGGCACACGCGCTGGTCCCACGGCATGTAGCGCGGCGTCAGGTGCTTCGCGACGTCGAAATCGGGGCCGAGCTGCCTGCCGGCCGCGCGGATGATGAACTGCTTCGTCCGCTCGGGCTTGCGGCGCGACACGTTGTACAGGTACATCGTCAGCAGTACGTTCTTCATGCGCACGAGCCGGTGCGCGAGCCGCGACGGCAGCACGCGGCGCAACGCGTTCGCGATCCTGTCGCGGGCGGGCAGCGACACGATGTAGGTCGGCGAGCGCTGCAGCATCGTCACGTGCTTCGCATCGGCCGCCATCGACGGCACCAGCGTGACGGCCGTCGCGCCGCTGCCGATCACGACGACGCGCCGGTTCGCGTACGACAGGTCCTTCGGCCATTGCTGCGGATGCACGATCCGGCCTTCGAACGATTCCATGCCGGCCCAGTCGGGCAGGTAGCCACCGTCGTAGTCGTAATAGCCGCTGCACATGTAGAGGAAGCGGCACGTGTAGACCAGCGTGTCGAGCGCGCCGTCCCGCGTGCGCTCGATGCGCACCGTCCAGCGCGCGCGGTTCGAATCCCAGTCGGCCGCGACCACTTTCTGGCCGTAGCGGATCGTCTTGTCGATGCCGTACGCGCGCGCGGTGTCGCGGATATAGTCGAGGATCGTCTGGCCGTCCGAGATCGCCTTGTCGCTGTGCCACGGGCGGAAGCTGTAGCCGAGCGTGAACATGTCGGAATCCGAACGGACGCCGGGATAGCGGAACAGGTCCCAGGTGCCGCCGATCGCGTCGCGCGCCTCGACGATCGCGACGCTCGCATGCGGGCAGCGCTTTTTCAGGTGATAGGCGGCGCCGATGCCGGACAGGCCGGCGCCGACGATCAGCACGTCGAGGTCACGAGCGTCGCCGGAGGCGGACGGCGCGTCGCGCCGGTCGGTCGTCGTCGTCGAGGTCATGCGGGATCCTTGGTCGGTGTGGTCGGCCGCGCGGCGGGGGCACGGGTGCGCTCGAGATTGCGTGCGCGGGCGCGGCGCACGTGGCGCAGCACCAGCCGCTGGTAGCCGGCGCCGAGCAGGCGCGCGAGCTTGTCGAGGCGGCGCGCGTCGGCGCCGACCAGCACGCGGCGCGCATTGCGCTCGACGCCGGCGAGAATCTGCCGCGCGGCGTCGTCGGCCGTCGTCGCGTTGATCAGGCGGTTCGCCTGGCGGCGGTGGGTCGCTTCGTCCTGGCCCGTGAGCGCGTGGATGCTGGTATCGACGCGGCTCGCGTCGACGATGTTGGTCGCGACGCCGCCCGGATGCACGCAGGTCGCGCTGACCGGCGCGCCGTCGAGTTCGAGTTCCATCCGCAGTGCCTCGGTGAAGCCGCGCACCGCGAACTTGGTCGCGTTGTACGCGCTCTGCGTCGGCATCGCGACGAGTCCGAACAGGCTCGACGTGTTGATCACGTGCCCGTCGCCCGACGCGCGCAGGTGCGGCAGGAACGCCTGCGTGCCATGCACGACGCCCCAGAAGTTGATGCCGACGATCCATTCGAGATCGGCGATGCGCGCGGTCTCGGCGCTCGCGGCCAGCGACACGCCCGCGTTGTTGAAGACCAGGTTGACCTTGCCGTGTTCGGCGCGCACGAAATCGGCCCACGCGAACACCGCATCGCGGTCGGCGACGTCGAGCCGCCGCGTGCTCGTGCGCACGCCGTGCTTCGCGCACGCGGCCGCGGTGGCGGCGAGCCCGACATCGTTGACATCGGCGAGCGCGACCTCGCAGCCGCGCCGCGCGAGCTCGACCGCGAGGCTGCGGCCCATGCCCGAACCGGCACCCGTGATCGCGGCGACCTTGCCGGAAAACCCCTTCATGCGTCGTTCCTCCCGTTCCGCTTGCGCTGCATCGGCGGCGCGCCTATTGTGGTGTTATTCGTCACCACTTTAGTTTTCGGGTGTCCTGATGTCAAATAGCGAAATGGAGAAAGCACTCGAAACGGAAAAACGGGGCCGGGCGTACGGCGGCGTGGCGCCCGAGGTGCGGGCCGCCGAGCGGCGCGATGCGTTGATCCGCGCGGCGACGCGCGTGTTCGGCACGGTCGGATTCCGCAAGGCGACCGTGCGGTCGATCTGCCAGGAAGCGAAGCTCAACGACCGTTATTTCTATGCGGCGTTCGACAGCACCGAGGATCTGCTGCGCTGCACCTACCTGCATCACGCGCAGCAGCTGCACGACGCGGTCGCACGCGCGGTGGCCGAGCGCGGCGGCGATCTGCGCGAAAGCGTCGACGCGGGGCTCGCCGCGTTCTTCGGCTTCCTGCGCGATCCATGCGCGGCGCGCGTGCTGCTGCTCGAGGTGATGGGCGTGAGCGCCGATACCGACATGACGTACCAGCGGATGCTGCTCGACTTCGGCAAGCTGATCATGGCGATCGGCGCGGCCCGCGAGGCCGCGACACCCGCCGAGCGCACCGAGCAGCGGCTCATCGGGCTCGCGCTGGTCGGCGCGATGACGAACGTCGGCGCGGCGTGGCTGCTCACCGGGTATCGCGACCCGGAGGCGCAGATGGTCGCGAGTTGCAGGAAGGTGCTGCTGGGGACGTTGCGGGAAGCGGGGTAGGCGGCGCGAGCGCGTGTCTGTCGTGCGCCGTCGCGCGAACGCCGCGCGTAGCTGCAAGACCTTCGCGCAGGAATACGAATTCGCGTTGCGTACGAACCCGAAGAGACTCGAAACGCGAAGCGGCCGCCAAAAGGCGGCGCTACGTGAAGTTCATGTGACAGGCGGTTGCCTGTTCAATCGTCGGCGCGTCGCACCCGTGTCGCGCGCACACGCGGCGCGGCGGCCGTTGCCGCGATCCTTGCCTTCATCGCGTCGATGAACGCGCGCACCTTCGGCGACGGCAACCGCGTCGACGGATACACCGCATGGATCCCGGCCCGTGCCGAGCGCCACGCGGGCAGCAGCCGCACGAGCCGGCCGGCCGCGACGTCCTCCGCGATCGAGAAATCCGTCAGGAGCCCGAAGCCTCCGCCCGCGAGCGCGATCGCGCGGCAGGCCGTCGCGGTGTTCGACACGACCGGCGAGACGCAACGCACCGACGCATGGCCGCCGCGCGCGTGGTCGAGTTCGACCGTATGCGGGCGCGACAACGTCGACAGCATCACGAACGGCAGCGCGGCGAGCGCGTCCGGGTCGCGCGGCAGCCCGTGCCGCGCGACGAACGCGGGGCTCGCGACCAGCCATTTCTCGTACTCGCCGAGCTGCACCGCGCGATAGTTCGAATCCGCGAGGCGGCCGATGCGGATCGCGACGTCGAGATTGTCCGCGACGAGATCGGCGATGCGGTCGTTCGCGATCAGTTCGACGTCGAGCCGCGGATGCGCGTCGCGCAGCGCGACGATCGCCGGCGCGACGACCAGCGCGCCGTAGTCGATCGGCACGCTCACGCGCAGCGTGCCGCGCAGCGGCCCGGAGTCGGACGACACCGCGTCGAGCGCGCTTTCGGTCGCGCGCACGATGTCGCGGCACGCGTCGTAGAACGCGCGCCCCGCATCGGTCACGCTCAGCCGTCGCGTGGTGCGCACCAGCAGGTTCGCGCCGACTTCGGATTCGAGGCGCTGCATGTGCGTGCTGACGACCGTCTTCGCGAGGCCGAGCCGCTCGGCCGCGGCCGTCAGCGAGCCGGCGTCGACCACCGCGACGAAGATCGCCAGCCGGTTCAGGTTCACGTCGCGCAGATCGGCCATCGTCGATTGTCCTATGGAAGCGGATAATGTTTCAGCGATTATCCGTCTTCTGGCCGCGAACGGCGAGCGCTACGCTGGGGCCGTTCGTCGCCGATTCCCGGCGGCGCGAGATCCAGGAGCTTTCCCATGCCAGCCGCCAGCAAGCCCGCCCGTCCGGTTCGTGTCTATTCGTTCCCGCTGTCCGGGCACGCGCATCGCGTCCGGCTGTTCCTGTCGCTCCTCGGGCTGCCGTTCGAGACCGTCGACGTCGACCTCGCGGCCGGCGCGCAGCGCGAACCGGCGTTCCTCACGCTCAATCCGCTCGGTCAGGTGCCGGTGATCGACGACGACGGCACCGTGCTCGCCGATTCGAACGCGATCCTCGTGTATCTCGCGAAGCGCTACGGCGACGCGCACTGGCTGCCCGACGATGCCCCCGGCGCGGCGACCGTGCAGCGCTGGCTGTCGTACGCGGCCGGGCCCATCGCAACGGGGCCGGCGGCCGCGCGGCTCGTCACCGTGTTCGGCGCGCCGCTCGATCATGACGCGGCCAAGCGCACGGCCGCGAAGGTGCTTGCCGTGATCGACCAGGAACTCGCCGGCAAGCCGTTCGCCGCGGGCGCGCAACCGACGATCGCCGACATCGCTGCCTACACGTACATCGCGCACGCGCCGGAAGGCGGCGTGTCGCTCGAACCGTATCCGCATGTGCGCGCGTGGCTCGCGCGCGTCGAGGCGCTGCCGGGCTTCGTCGCGATGCCGCCGACCCGCGCCGGCCTGCTCGCCGCCTGACGGCGAAGCCGCGATTTCACCGGGAGAACACGATGACCGCGCCGAGTGCCGCCGTACCGGGCTGGGAACTGGATATTGCGCCGTTTCATGCGGGCGAGCTGGCCGTGCAGCAGCGCGCGGGCGTGACGCAGGCCGCGGACGCGGCCGGCCGGCGCGGCATCCGGCGCTTCATGCCGGACCAGCACCGCACGTTCTTCGCGCAGTTGCCGTTCTTCGTGCTCGGCGGCGTCGATGCGGGCGGCCAGCCGTGGGCGACGCTGCGGGTCGGGATGCCCGGTTTCGTGACGACGCCGGACGCGCGCACGCTGCGCATCGACGGCGACGCGCTGCCCGGCGATCCGCTGGCCGGAGCATGGCAGCCCGGCGTGCCGCTCGGCGGGCTCGGGATCGAGTTCGACACGCGCCGGCGCAATCGCGTGAACGGCGTCGTGCGCGCGGTCGACGGCGGCGCGCTGACGATCGCGGTCGAGCAGAGCTTCGGCAACTGTGCGAAGTACATTCAGGGCCGCACGCCGACGCTCGTGCCGCGCGAAGGCGATGTGTCCATCGCGGCCGACGTGTCGGGCCGGCTGAGCGACGCGGATCGCGCGTTGCTCGCGCAGGCCGATACGTTCTTCGTCGCGAGTGCGAATACGTCGGCGGATGCGGGTGCCGCGCGCGGCGCGGACGTGTCGCATCGCGGCGGCATGCCCGGCTTCGTGCGCGTCGACGACGCGCACACGCTGACGACGCCGGATTTCAGCGGCAACCGCTTCTTCAATACGCTCGGCAACCTGCAGCACGATCCGCGCGCGGGGCTGCTGTTCGTCGATTTCGACAGCGGCGACCTGCTGTATGTCGCTGCGCGGGCCGAAATCGTGTGGGACGGGCCGCTCGTCGCGTCGTTCGACGGCGCGCAGCGGGTCGTGCGGTTTCACGTGCGCGAAGTGCGGCGCACGCGGGGTGTGCTGCCGTTTCGGTGGTCGGCGGTTGAGCGGGCGCCGCAGTTTGCGGGGAAGGTGGGGGCTGGTGTGCCGGCGGTATCCGCACCTGCATCTGTGTCCTCGTCCCCCTCCAGCTGGCGCCCGCTGCGCATCGCGAAGATCGTCGACGAAGCGCGCGCGATCCGCTCGTTTCATTTCGAAGCGGCGGACGGCGACGCGTTGCCGGCCTACGAAGCCGGGCAGCATCTGACGCTGCGCGTCGCGCTTCCGGACGAAGATGTGCCGACGATTCGCAGCTACACGCTGTCCGATGCACCCGGCGCATCGCATTACCGGATCACCGTGAAGCGCGAAGGACGCGTGTCGGCCTGGCTGCACGACCACGCGCGTGCCGGCATGACGCTCGATGCGCAGATGCCGCGCGGCCGCTTCACGTTCGACGTCGCGAGCCCGCGTCCGGCGGTGCTGGTGTCGGCCGGCATCGGCATCACGCCGATGATCGCGATGCTGCGCCGCGCGCTGGCCGACGACGCACCGTCGCGTCGCGTGGTGTTCGTGCACGGCGCGCGCGATACGGCCGAGCGGCCGTTTTCAGCGGAACTGACGCGCATCGCGGACGCGGACCCGCGCGTATCGCTGCACTGGTTCGACAGCCGGCCGCAGCGCGACGGCGCGGCGCGACCGGGCCGTGTCGACATCGCGCAACTGAAGCGCATCCTGCCGTTCGACGACTACGATTTCTACCTGTGCGGACCCGCCGCGTTCATGCGAGATATGTACGACGGATTGCGAGCGCTGAACGTGCCGGACGAGCGTATCCGCTTCGAGGCGTTCGGGCCGTCGAGCGTCGTGCGCAGCGCGACCCGCGCGGCCGGGGCGCCGCCGGCGGCAAGCGTGCCGGTCGTGTTCCGCCGCTCGGCACGCGACGCCGCATGGACGCCCGCCGACGGCACGCTGCTCGAATTCGCCGAAGGCCGGGGCGTGGCGGTGCCGTCCGAATGCCGGTCGGGGTCGTGCGGCACATGCGCGACGCGCGTGCTGTCCGGTGCGGTCGATTACGTGCAAGCGCCCGACGCGCCGGTCGAACCGGGCTGTGCGCTGCTGTGCGTCGCGCGGCCCGCGACGGGCACCACGGAGGCGCTCGTGCTCGACCGCTGATGGACCCTGCGACACGCCGCCGCAGACGGCCTGCTGCGCGAAAAGCACGCGCAACTGCTTCTTTTTTCGAATGCCGGCCGGATCGACGATAGCGTCAACCGATTCGATGAAAGGAGCACAACCATGAAACTGCTCGGCATGATCAAGCTGGTCCTGTGGAGTTTCTTCGGCGTACGCAACAGCAAGGCGCACGCGGCCGATCTCGCGAACGTCAACTATACGTTGCTGCCGTTCGTGGCGATTGTGCTCGCGCTGCTGGTCGGCGCGGTCATCTACGGCGTCGTGCATCTGGTTGTCGATCCGACCGCGACGATGCAGGGGTTCTGAACGTTGGGTGAACCGGCAGCGGGCCGTCATTCCCGCTCCGGTTTTCGCTCGTTCGACCGGCGCGTGACTGCACCGGTTGTCGAGGTCGCCGCGCGCGATGCGCATCGCGATCGCATCGCCGCCGCTGTCGCACCATTCGAAGCGTATTTCCCCCATCCCGCCGGTCGCGTCTCCCGTTCCACCCGATTCCACGGCCTTCAGCCCCGCCCGGGGTAAAATGCGCGCCACGCCGCGATGTCGCGCGCGACGGGCATGCCGCCGTTCCGACGAACGGCGTACGCAACTGCCCGGCGCCCGCAACCGGGGCGTTCGAAGCGTCCCCCGCATGACAAGACCGCGCGACGCAGCCGGCCGCCCGACATGTTCGAGATCCAGGATCGACGGCTGCGTCGGTGCCCGGCGCGTCACCGTCATCCGATGTCCCATCCTGCGCTTTCCCGATCGATCGGCACGCATGCTGCCCGATCGTCAGATTCGTCTGATGAATGTCGTGTCGACGTTCGTGCCCGGCGTCCGCAGGACCGTCGCGGGTGCTTGCATGAGGTCGCGCTTCGCAGCGGCGCAAAGCGTTTCGAAGGTTTCGACAGGGTCGAGTGGCGAGTTTTCCATCCAGAACAATGACGGTGAATAGAACAACAGCGTCGCCCGCACGGCGGCGGCGCGCGAAGGCCGGGCTTGGCGTCGGTCTCGGTATCACGCTTTTCGCGGCGCAGGCCGCCGCGGCACAAGGCGACGCGCCGGCGCCCGACGCCGGTGTGGCCGGCAGCACGACGCTGCCGGCGATCACGGTGAGCGGCGAGCGCGGCAACACGCTGCGCGCACGCACGGCGTCGGTCGCGGGGCTCGACGATGCGCCGCTGCGCGACACGCCGGCCTCCGTCAACGTCGTCACGCGGGCGCTGATCGACGATCAGCAGGCGAAGCGCTTGAGCGACGTGGTGCGCAACGACGCATCGGTCGTCAACGACTATGCGCCGGTCGGTTATTTCGAAGGCTTCGCGATCCGCGGCTTTCCGGTCGATCTCGCGAGCGCGATCCGGATCGACGGGATGACGGTGTCCGGCGAGCAGAACGTGCCGCTCGAGAACAAGGAGCGCGTCGAGATCCTGAAGGGGCTGGCCGGCATCGACAGCGGCGTGGTCGCGCCGGGCGGCGTGATCAACTTCGTGACGAAGCGTTCGGCGAACGTCGCGAGCGTGACGGGCGGCGTCGACAGCCGCGGCTCGACGTCGGCGTCCGTCGATCTCGGCCGCCGCTTCGGCCCCGACAATCAGTTCGGCTTCCGGATCAATGCCGCGAAGGAGAACATGCACTCCTATATCGACGGCACCAACGGACGACGCACGTTCGGCTCGATCGCCGCCGACTGGGACATCAGCCCGCGCGCGAGCCTGCAGTTCAACGCGGAATTCCAGCAGTGGATCCAGCGTTCCGCGCCCGGCTACCAGCTGCTCGGCGGCACCGTCGTGCCGTCGGTCAAGACGACGTCGAAGGCGCTCGGCACGCAGCCGTGGGCGAAGCCGGTGACGACCGATGCGCTGAACCTGAACGCGCGCTTCGACTACCAGTTCAACGACGACTGGAAGGCCTACGTCGCCGCCGGCCGCAGCCGCACGATGATCGACGACAACAGCGCGTTCGCGTACGGCTGCTATTACGCGGCGAGTTGCGCGGCCGGCACGACGTCGCCGTTCTTCTTCGGCGCGAACGGCGACTACGACGTGTACGACTTCCGCAGCCCGGGCGAATACCGCCGCAACGACGACCTGCGCGCGGTCACGACCGGCAAGTTCGCGACGGGGCCGCTGCGGCACGAGCTGACGCTCGGCGTGAGCGTGCAGCGCCGCGTCGTGCACATGGCGAATGCCGTGTACGACTACGTGGGCAGCGAGAACATCTATGGGCCCGACGTCGCGTTCGCACCGTCGCCGAACGCGGCCGGGCCGTCGTATCCGCAGCTCGACGCGTGGCAGTACGGCGTGTTCGGGCTCGACCGCATCAGCATCGGCGAGCACTGGCAGGTGCTCGCGGGCGGCAAGGAAGTGCTGCTGCGCCAGCGCAGCTGGAGCAGCCTCGACGGCGACGCGACGCACACCGACCGCTCGGTGTTCCTGCCGCAGGTCGCGCTCGTCTACAAGCCGGTGAACGTGCTGTCGCTGTACGCGTCGTACAGCAAGGCGCTGTCGCTCGGCGACCAGGCGCCGGTGCGCGCGACCAACGCGTATGCGTTCCTGCCGCCGGTCGAATCGCACCAGTTCGAGCTCGGCGCGAAATACGACTGGCTCGACCGGCTGAGCCTCACGGCCGCCGTGTTCTCGATCAGCAAGCCGTTCCAGTTCGCCGACCCCGATGCGTCGGGCACGAGCTATACGTTCGTGCAGCGCGGCACGCAGCGCCACCAGGGGATCGAGTTCGGCGCGGCCGGGCGCGTGACCGAGCGGCTCGGGCTGACGGCCAGCGTCGCGGCGATTCGCGCGCGCGCGTACGACGCGGGTTCGCCGGCGTACGAAGGGCACCAGATCATCAACGTGCCGGCGCTGCGCGCGTCGCTGTATGCGGACTACGCGGTGCCGGGCGTTGCCGGTCTGAACGTGCTCGGCGGCGTCGAGTACAGCGCGGCGCGCAACGCGAACGAGGAGGGCACCGCGCGCGTGCCGTCGTGGTTCGTGTTCAATCTCGGCGCACGCTATACGACGAAGATCGCGGGCCATCGCACGGTGCTGCGCGTGTCGGTGGACAACCTGTTCAACAAGTTCTACTGGCGCGACGCGGGCGAGCAGCAGGGCGACGCGTACCTGTTCCCGGGCGCGCCGCGCACCGCGCGCGTGTCGTTGACCTATGATTTCTGATCGTCCGGACCCGGCCGCGTGATGCGCGGCCCCGGCAGCCAACCAGGAGAGCACAGACGATGTCCCCACTCGAAATCGCCGGCGTGATCGTCAGCGCGCTCGCGATCTGGCTGACCGCGAAGCGGCGCATGCTGTGCTGGCCGGTCGGGCTCGCGTCGGTCGCGCTGTACGGCTGGATCTTCTTCGACGCGAAGCTGTATTCCGACATGCTGCTGCAGGGCGCGTTCGCGGTGCTGCAGGTGTACGGCTGGCGCCGCTGGATCGCGCAGCGTACGCTCGAGGCGGGCGCCGGCGCTGCGCCGCAAGGCGACGTCGCGCCCGTCACCGGCGTGCGGCCGCGGCAGATGCTGCCCGATCTGATCGCGGCCGTCGTCGGCAGCGCGCTGCTCGGCGGGATGATGGCGCGCTGGACCGATGCGGCGCTGCCGTTCGTCGATGCGTCGCTGACCGCGTTCAGCCTCGTCGCGCAATACTGGACCGCGCGGCGCTACATCGCGTCGTGGGGGCTGTGGATCGTCGTGAACGTCGTGTACGTCGGGATGTTCGTGTTCAAGGCGCTGTATCTGACGGCAGGACTCTACGCGCTGTTCATCGCGCTCGCCGTCGTCGGCTGGCGCGACTGGAGCCGGACGGCGAATGCGCTGCGCACGACGGCGAGCCCGGCGGGCTGATCCAAGGGCTGATTCACGAGCCGATTCACGGGCTGATTCAACTACGGAGCGACGTCGTTCATGTCATTTCCACTCGAACCGGACGCGCCTGCATCGCGTGACGTCGCCGACATGCGGGACGTCGCGCCGCCGCAATTCGGCGTCGACGGCGAGCAGGCCGAACGCGACTGGCCGCTGATGACGCACGACGAAGTCGCGGGCGTGCTTGCGCGGATCGATGGCGTCGGCGCACCGGCGCGGCTTACGTGGCACAGCCCGCGGCCGTTCTCGGCGGCGGTGCTGGTGCACACGGCCGACGCACGCGCGCTGTTCGTCAAGCGTCATCACGCGAGCCTGCGCGACGTCGCCGGGCTCGAGGAGGAGCATCGCTTCATCGCGCATTTGCGCGATCGCGGTGTGCCGGTCGCGGACGTGCTCGCCGGTCGCGACGGCGCGACCGCGTTCGCATCCGGCGACTGGACCTATGAAGTGCACGTGGTGGCGCCAGGTGTGGACGCGTATCGCGGCGTGATGTCGTGGCAGCCGTTCACGCATCCTTCGCATGCGTACGCGGCAGGCCGCGCGCTGGCCGAACTGCATCGCGCGTCGGCCGGCTACGATGCGCCGGCGCGGCCCGTGCGCACGCTGCTGTCGAGTTTCCGGGTGCTGTCGTCCGCCGATCTTCCCGATGCGCTCGAACGCTGGGTCGATGCGCAGCCGCTGCTGGTGCGCGCGCTCGGCACGCGCGACTGGCGCGGCGATGTCGCGGATGCGATCGGCCCGTACCACGCGCGCCTCGTGCCGCTGCTGCCCGCGCTGGCGCCGCTTTGGACGCACGGCGACTGGCATGCGTCGAATCTGCTGTGGACCGACGCCGCGCCCGGCGCGCAGGTGCGGACCGTGCTCGATTTCGGCTTGTCGGATCGCACCTGCGCCGTCATGGATCTCGCGCTCGCGATCGAACGCAACGCGATCGACTGGATGGCGCCGGCCGATGCACGTCGCGTCGAGCATGAACAGATCGGCGCGCTGCTCGACGGCTACGAATCGCTCGAACCGCTGAGCGACGACGCGTATGCGGCGCTGGTCGCGATGCTGCCGGTCGTGCATACCGAATTCGCGCTGTCGGAAGTCGCGTATTTCGGCTGCATCGTCAATGCACCGGACATCGTCGAGGTTGCGTACGACGGTTATCTGATCGGTCATGCGCGATGGTTCGGCGAACGCGACGGACGGCAGTTGCTCGACTGGCTGGTGCAACGCCGGCGCGCGAAGCGGGGCAGCTTGTAAAACTGCGTTGCGGACACTGTCCAGCCGGCAGTGTCGTCTGCCCGATCTTCACCCTCTGCGGTGCCGCGTTCGCACCGCACGGCACGGCCGCACGTTCGCCGCGACCCGGCGGCGCGCGGCACGCTGCCGGCGATCGCCGGGCAGCACCCACGCCTGACTCGCATCAGCGCGTCGCGAGGCTGTCGTGATTGTCGGCCTGTGGCGACTTCTCGCCGGCATGCACCGAGATCCCGTGAAGTTCCTTGTTGCGCGCGATGATCTCGCTGGTCGGCGGGTACTGCGTCTTGCTCGTCGGCACCACGCCGTCGTGCTGCGCCTGCTTGAGTTCGTCGATGACTTCCGCGCGGGTCTTGCCCTGCGTTTGAGTGTGCGTTTGCGCGAAGGCGGCTTGCGAGGCGACGCCGAGCGACAGCGTGGCGGTGACGAACAGGGCTGCGAGTCTTGCCGTTTTCATGAAGCTCTCCTTGATGTGGCCGCCGGGTGGCGATCCATGAGCCCAGTATGCGAAAGCCGCCGAGCGTGACCGTGATCGGCAGATGACAAATGCGTCAGATTGCGGGGCGGGGCGGGGCGTGACGTGCGGGCCCGGCCGACGTGATGCAATCGTCATGTTCGGGTCATGCATGCGATGAGCGGGAAGCGGAGCATCTCGCCTGCCGACGGCCGATAGTGTCGACGGCATGCGCACCGTTCGCCGCACCGGCATGGAGGGCGGACGGTCTCGTTTCGACTTTCATTCCGTACCCGACAGTGGATCGTCCCGCCATTCGCCTGTCGTTGCTAGCCCTGCTGATTGCCCCGTTGGTCGCCGGTTGCGCGTCATCCCGTCCCGAAGCCGGGACGGTCGGATCGTCCGCGCCGAAGGCCGCGCGCGATGCGGTGCCCACCGGCCTGATGCCCGGCGAACAGATCGACCATGCGGGGCATCGGTGCGGCAATCCGAACTTCTACGTGAACACGCATCCGTGCCTGTTCCCGAAGCGCAACGTCACTCCTTGATGCAGTCATATCCCCGCGCCACATGCGCGGCTGTCGACTATAGTTATGCACGAACAGCACCCATCCACGTCGAAGGCGGGCAAATGATCGATCACGTTTACATCTCGGTCACCGACATCGAGAAGTCGCTGATCTTCTACTCCGAAGCCTTGAAGCCACTCGGCTGGAGCGTATTCGGCAACTACGACTCCGCGAATGGCCCGGCGAGCGTCCCCGATCTCTACGGCATCGGCGACGATGTGTACGGCAAGGGAGAGGGGGTTGGATCAAGCATCTGGCTACGCAACGTCAGCCAGGCGAGACCGGGCTTTACCTGGGGATCGTCTGCGATACGAACGAACTCGTCGACGCTGCCTACGCAGCCGCAATCAAGGCCGGCGGCATCGATGAGGGAAGACCGGCGGATCGTACCTACTTCGCCCCCGGCTACTACGCCGCCAACGTCGCCGACCTCGACGGCAACCGTCTCGAGTTCGTACACAAGGCGTGGAACCCCAAGCGACGCTCATAGCAATCCAATGGATGCACGGGAGTCGTCGCGGTTCGTATCGCTTTGAACGATCCCGCACCGGGTAGATGGCTGCTTCGCGAACGTGCGGTTGGCCGAACCGGATCGGCAAGCCACGTCAACGGAATTCCGCAAAGAAGCAAAAAAAGGCCCGGCACTCGCAGTGTCCGGGCCAACGCGTGATCGTGCCGTGCGACAGCGATACGCTTGCGTGGTTCGCAACGGGCATCACCCGTCACGCATTCGATGGTATGCGACGCGATCCATCGCGAACCTGATCGGAAGATGAAATTTTCGTCACGCGCGTATCGGTGCGCGATCGACATTCCGATCAGAAGCGATGGCGTGGTCCGAGATTGACGATTCCTTGCGTAGCCGTAGGCGCCGATGCGGGTGCTGCGACGCACGATGGTTGCATGCCGAACGTGGCCCCAGGCATCGACCGGGGATTGAACACCTTGAAGCGGGCGTGTCGGCACGCCCGCATCGGCTCACAGCTGCGCGAGCGCCTGGTCGAGATCGGCGAGCAGGTCGTCGATGTGCTCGATGCCGATCGACAGCCGTACCGTTTCCTCCTTCACGCCGGCCTTCGCGAGCTCGGCCGGCGACAGCTGGCGGTGCGTCGTCGAGGCCGGATGCGTCGCGAGCGACTTCGTGTCGCCGATGTTGACGAGCCGCGTGAACAGCTTCAGCGCGTCCTGGAACTTCGCGCCGCCGTCGCGTCCGCCCTTCACGCCGAACGTCAGGATGCCGGGCGCGCGGCCCGACAGGTAGCGCGCGACGAGCGCATGATCCGGGTGATCGGGCAGCCCCGCGTAGTTCACCCATTCGACGTGTTCATGGCGCGCGAGATGCTGCGCGATCTTCAGCGCGTTGTCGCTGATGCGCTCGATGCGCAGCGCGAGCGTCTCGATGCCTTGCAGGATCTGGAACGCGTTGAACGGCGAGATCGCCGCGCCCATGTTGCGCAGCGGCACGACGCGCGCGCGGCCGATATATGCGGCCGGCCCGAACGCTTCGGTGTAGACGACACCGTGATAGCTGACGTCGGGCTCGTTGAGCCGCTTGAAGCGGTCCGCGTGCTGCGCCCACGGGAACTTGCCCGAATCGACGATCGCGCCGCCGAGGCTCGTGCCGTGGCCGCCGAGATACTTCGTCAGCGAGTGCACGACGATGTCCGCGCCGTGTTCGAACGGACGCAGCAGGTACGGCGACGGCACCGTGTTGTCCACGATCAGCGGGATACCGTGGCGATGCGCGACTTCCGCGAGCGCGGCGATGTCGGTCACGTTGCCGAGCGGATTGCCGACCGATTCCGCGAAGATCGCCTTCGTGCGCGCGTCGATCAGCGGCTCGAACGACGCGGGGTCGCGCGGATCGGCGAAGCGCGTCGTGATGCCGTATTGCGGCAGCGTATGCGCGAACAGGTTGTAGGTACCGCCGTACAGCGAACTGGCGGACACGATGTTGTCGCCGGCTTCCGCGATCGTCTGGATCGCGTACGTGACGGCCGCCTGGCCCGACGCGAGCGCCAGCGCGCCGATGCCGCCCTCGAGCGCGGCGATCCGCTGTTCGAGCACGTCGGTCGTCGGGTTCATGATCCGCGTGTAGATGTTGCCCTGGACCTTCAGGTCGAACAGGTCTGCGCCGTGCTGCGTGTCGTCGAATGCGTACGCAACGGTCTGGTAGATCGGCACCGCGACCGCGCGCGTGGTCGGGTCGGGGCGATAGCCGCCGTGCACGGCGATGGTTTCGAGGCGCCAGTTCGAAGAGGCCTGATCGGTCATGAGTGCTCCATCTGTTGTTGTCGTGGTCGAGCGATTATAGAAGCAGGTGCGCCGCCGTCCTTAGAACGAATGGTTTGTTGCTTATGGGGCCGCCGCGCATAGAATGCGCTTTTCCTCGGATGAAGGGGGCGCGATGGACCAGGATCAGTGGAACGTCGGTGCGTGAAGTGATGGCGGCGCGTCGGCGCGGCATCGAACCCCGACAACGCGGCGCGTGGCGCCGTAGCGCACGATGCGTGCGACGGTGATCGCGTGCAGGCAGATACGGAACCGGCGCGATGCCCGCGGGCACCGCGCCGCTCGTTCGTCAGCGGGCGTCGACCACGTCGCGCAGGAACGCGTCGAGCATGGCGGCGTCGCCCGATGGCCGCTTGTAGTCGCGATCGTGTTCGGCTTCCGCCAGCATCGTTTCGACGAGCGCGTGGATCGCGGGCCGGCGCGGGCCGGTCTCGCCTTCGTTCGCGCGCATCTTCAACGCGAGCAGCGCATCGAGTTCGTCGCGCACCGCCGGCTCGTGCACGGTGCCGTCGACGAGATCCGCGAAACGCATCGGCGGCATCCCGAGCCCCATGTCGATCCAGCGCACCGCGAGCAGCGGCCGCAGCACGTACAGGTACTTCTTGTAACGCACCGTGTCGCCTTGCAGATAGCCGCGAAAGTTCTTCTTCGCCATCGCGAGGTAGTGATGCCGTCCGCGCATCGGCGAGAAGAACGCCGTGGCGAGCGACCGCAGTCGCGGCGTCCAGCGGGCATCCTCGCGATAGACGACCGGTGACGCGAGCCATTCGAGCAGCGTCGGGTTCGACCGGTGCAGCAGTTGCAGCGCCTTGCGAAGCTCCCAGCCGCTCACGTCGAGTTCGTCGTCGAGCGGCCGCTCGATCACGTCGCGTTGCGGTTCGACGCGCAGGTACCAGTCACGCCGGTGCACGTACACGAAGCGCACGTCGTAGTCGCTGTCCGGCGACGCGAAGCCCCAGCCGCGGCTGCCGGATTCGCACGCGAACAGCACGCTCACGTCGTGGCGGCGTTCGACGTCCGCGAGCTCCGTCATCACGCGGGCCCGTACGGCCGGATCGACCGGATGCGCGCTGCGCACGGTTTTCAATGTCGTTGCCGTTTTCATCGTTATCCTTCCTTTTCATCGAGCGCGGCCGCCCGGCCTTCGGCCGCGCGCCGCGCTATCCTTTCACGCACACCACCTGACGCAGCGTGTGCACCACTTCGACGAGGCTGCGCTGCGCCGCCATCACCGCATCGATGTCCTTGTAGGCCATCGGGATCTCGTCGACGACACCCGCGTCCTTCCGGCATTCGACGCCGCGCGTCGCCTTGACCTGGTCGTCGACCGTGAAGCGGCGCTTCGCTTCGGTCCGGCTCATCGCGCGGCCGGCGCCGTGGCTGCACGAACAGAAGCTCTCCGGATTGCCGAGCCCGCGCACGATGAAGCTCTTCGCGCCCATCGAACCCGGAATGATGCCGAGCTGTCCCTTCTGCGCGGATACGGCTCCCTTGCGCGTGACGAGCACGTCCTCGCCGAAGTGGCGTTCGCGCTGCACGTAGTTGTGGTGGCAGTTCACCGCGTGCTCGTCGACCGCGAACGGTTTCGCGATCGCGCCGCGCGCCGCGCCGATCACCGCGTCCATCATCGCCTGCCGGTTGCGGCGCGCGTAGTCCTGCGCCCAGCCGACCGCTTCGACGTAATCGTCGAAGTGCCGGCTGCCCTCGGTGAAATACGCGAGGTTGCGATCCGGCAGGTTCGCGATGTGCTGCCGCATGTCGGCCTGCGCGAGTTCGATGAACAGGCTGCCGATCGCATTGCCGACGCCGCGCGAGCCGCTGTGCAGCATGAACCACACGCGATCCGCTTCGTCGATACACACCTCGATGAAGTGGTTGCCCGTGCCGAGCGTGCCCAGATGCGCATAGTGGTTCGTCTTCTCCAGCTTCGGATACTTGCCGACGATCCGTTGAAAGCCCGGCAGCAGCGACTTCCACGACTCGGCCACGGCGGCCGGCGTGCGATCGCCCCATGCGCCGGGATCGCGGCGCCCCGGCGCGCGGCCGTGCGGCACCGCGCGTTCGATCGCGCTGCGCAGCCCGCCGAGTGCGTCCGGCAGGTCCGCCGCCGTGAGCGTCGTGCGCGCGGCCATCATCCCGCAGCCGATGTCGACGCCGACCGCGGCCGGGATGATCGCGCCCTTCGTCGGGATCACGCTGCCGATCGTCGAGCCCTTGCCGAGGTGGACGTCCGGCATCACCGCGACGTGCTTGAAGATGAACGGCATCTGCGCGGTGTTGCGCAATTGCGTGCGCGCGTCGTCCTCGACCGCGACGCCTTGCGTCCACATCTTCACCGGCTTGCCGTTCGCCAGTTCCATCACCTGGTAATCGTCATCACGCATTTGCTTCACCCTTCATTCATTCATTCGTCCGGCGCGGCACCCATGCGCCGCGCCGGTTCATCCATCACGCGCCCTTGATGCTGACGAGCCCGTTCAGCACCTGGTCGAGGCCGCCGAACACCGAGATGCGGTCGATCCGTTCCGCGACGCGCTCGAGCGTTTCCAGCTCCTTGAGCCGCAGCGCGGTCGGGTTCTCTTCCATCACCTTCGCGGTGTTCAGCAGCGAGCGAGTCGCCGCCGTTTCCTCGCGGCGGCGGATCACGTTCGCCTGCGCCGCCTTTTCGGCTTCGACCACCTGCGCGAGGATCGTCTTCATGTCGCCCGGCAGCACGATATCCTTCACGCCGACGCTGCGCACGTCCACTCCCGATTGCGCGAGCCGCGTGCGCACCTGGGCGATCACGACGTCGTCGATCGCCTGCTTGTCCTCCAGCAGCTCGTCGAGCGAGCGCGTGCCGACCGCCGCGCGCAGCGCGAACTGCAGTTCGCGATACAGGTGCTCGACCGGCTTCTGCAGCTGGCCGAACGCATGCAGCACGTCCGCATAGCACCACGTCGCCGACAGGTTCAGCCGCAGCGCGACCTTGTCGCGCGTCAGGATTTCCTGGCCGGCGACTTCGAGCGCCTGCAGGCGCAGGTCGACGAGCTCGACCGCGACGTCGCGGTTGAAGCGCCAGAACGCCGCCACCCCCGGATCCAGCAGCCGCTCGATCTTGCCGTCGATCTTCAGCACACCGACGTGATACGCCGGCACCTGCACCAGCAGCACGCCCGCGAGGCCAGCCACGCCGCGCGCGCGCAGCGCCGGTTGCGCGATGCGCTGCGCGAGCGCGGCCGGCAGCATGCTGTCCTGCGCGAGATCGACGCGCGCCAGCCGGTGCGTGATCAGGCCGCGCCAGTACAGCCGGCGCGTGCCGGGCGGCAGGACCTCGACGAGCACGTCGTCTTCGTAACGCAGGCCAGCTTCGTCGTCGGCCAGATCCATCGCGACGAAGTGTTGCGCGAGCACGTCCGGTGCGTCGTGACGCAGGTAGTCGGCCAGCGCCGCGTCGACGAGCGGCGCGTCGAGACGCGCGGTCTGCACCGACAGGCGCTTGAACGGATCGAAGGCCTTGAACACGCCCGGTTCCAGCACCTTCACGAAATCGCCCTCATTCATCAGCAGCGCGCGTTCGTTCTTTTTCACCACATGACGCTTCCACATATTCTTGTCCTTTTCTTCAATGGCCGCCGGGCGACACGCATCGCACGGATCGGGGTGCGACGCGATCGGGCGGGCGGCGCGTGGGTCCGGCGCGGCTGCACGCGGCGACGCATCCTGCATCGCGTCGTCGAGCGCATTCGCGCGGGCCGTCCGGCCGCCCGGCCGATCGCGCGGAACCGCAACCGGTCCGACGCGCGGCGGGCCTGTCGGCCCGCACCGGCGGGTACTGCTTCTCTCGATAGACCGTCCTTGCGGACAGCGTTCGGACGGGATTCGAACCCGCCACACACCGGCTTGCGCCGGCTGCTCCACCTGAATGAGCTTCCGAACAGTGGGCGCCCCGGGATTCGAACCCGGACCAGGCTGCCTCGCGCGCCCCTTTGCCTTCGTCTGTCCATGGCGGCATGCGCTGCCGCGACGAACGAGGTTCGGCGGCGGCGCACCAGCAGGGCTTGGTGAACCCTGGCTCGCGGGCCAGCGGGACATCCGGCGCCTTCTATTGAGCGAGGAGCGTGCCAGCGGGCGCGTCAGGTGGTTGGAAAATCGATCAAGTATTTGAAGGGAAAGAACAATTTGTGAATTTCCGTTGGCCGCTCGGGAACGCGCGTCGCATCGCATCGTCATCGAATCCGATACAATCGGATCGCTTCTTATCCCATGAGATAAACATGCGCAAGACCGTCGCCATCGGCTTTCTCGGCACCGTGCTCGACCAGGGCGGCCGCGCGCCGCGTCGTTACCGCAAGTGGCGGCCGACCGTCTCGCTGTGCCTGCAGCCGGACCTCTCGATCGACCGGCTCGAATTGCTGCATCCGCCGGGCTACACGCGGCTCGCCAACCAGGTGCGCGACGATCTCGCGCAGCTGTCGCCGCATACCGACGTGCGGCTCACGCCGGTCACGATCCACGACCCGTGGGATTTCGAGGAGGTCTACGCGACGCTGCACGACTTTGCGCGCGCGTATCCGTTCGACCTCGAGCACGAGGATTACCTGATTCACATCACGACCGGCACGCACGTCGCGCAGATCTGCTGGTTCCTGCTCGCGGAAGCGCGCTACCTGCCCGCGCGCCTCGTGCAGACGGGGCCGCCGAAGCAGACCGACGAAGGGCCGAGCGGGCCGGGCACGGTGTCGGTGATCGATCTCGACCTGTCGCGCTACAACCGGATCGCGCAGCGCTTCACTCGCGAGCGCGACGAAACCGTGTCGTTCCTGAAGGCCGGTATCGCGACGCGCAACGCGCGCTTCAACGCGCTGATCGAACAGCTGGAGCGGGTGGCGGTGCGCTCGCGCGCGCCGATGCTGCTCGTCGGGCCGACGGGCGCCGGCAAGTCGTTTCTCGCGAAACGCGTGTACGAACTGAAGCGCGGCCGGCATCGGCTCGCGGGGCCGTTCATCGAGATCAACTGCGCGACGCTGCGCGGCGACGCGGCGATGTCGACGCTGTTCGGCCACGTGAAGGGCGCGTTCACCGGCGCGCAGTCCGCGCGCGCGGGCTTGCTGCGCGCTGCGGACGGCGGCCTGCTGTTTCTCGACGAGATCGGCGAACTCGGGCTCGACGAGCAGGCGATGCTGCTGAAGGCGATCGAGGAGAAGCGCTTCCTGCCGGTCGGTGCGGACGTCGAGGCGACCAGCGATTTCGAGCTGATCGCGGGCACGCACCGCGATTTGCGGCAGATGGTGGCGGCCGGCACGTTCCGCGAGGATCTGTATGCGCGGATCAACCTGTGGACCTACGAACTGCCGGGGCTGGCCGAGCGGCGCGAGGACATCGAGCCGAACCTCGAATTCGAACTCGATCGTTTCGGTCGCGAGCAGGGCGAGCGGGTACGGTTCAACGTGGAGGCGAAGCGGCGCTATCTCGCGTTCGCGGCGTCGCCGCGCGCGGCATGGGCCGGCAATTTCCGCGAGTTGTCCGCATCGGTCACACGAATGGCGACGCTTGCCGATGCGGGGCGGATCACCGAGGCGATTGCCGAGCAGGAGGTCGAGCGGCTGACGCGCACGTGGTCGTCGCCGGGCGGTGCAGGCGCGTCGGAGGGATACGTCGACGCGGTGTTCGGCGTGCGCGCGGCCGAGCTCGACCTGTTCGACCGCGCGCAGCTCGAACGTGTGCTCGACGTGTGCCGCGTCTCGGCGAGTTTGTCGGAGGCGGGCCGCGCGCTGTTCGCGGTGTCGCGCCAGAGCAAGAAGCAGCCGAACGATGCGGACCGGTTGCGCAAGTATCTGGCGCGGTTCGGACTCGACTGGGAGGGCGTGCGGGACGCGCTGGGCGCGCGGTAGTCGAGCGGGGTATACAACCGCTCACGCTCGGCAGATCGCGATGATCTCCGCGCTGGCCGCGTCGTCGAACGGCGCACCGTTCCAGTCTCCGCACCAGTCGGCGGACGAGAAGCCGGCGGCCGCGACACGCGCCTGCAGGTCGGGTTGCGCGATGAAGCGCAGCCGGCTCGCGTTCTTCACTTGCGTATCGTCGCGATGAAAGCGGTAGACCGTGTCGAACGACACGATCGGACCGTCGACCGCGGTCACCGCATGATGGAGTTCGACGCTGCCGAATTCGGGCGAATCGATGCGGGTGGCCGACGCCGCCGGAGTCCAGCAGAGCCACGGCTCGACACGCGGATTGCGGGTCTCGAACAGGAAGCGCCCGCCGTCGGCCAGCACGCGCCGCACGCCGCACAGTGTCGCGTCGATCTCCGCGTCGGTCAGCAGGCACTGGAACGCGTGCCCGGTCATCACGACGGCATCGAACGGCGCGCCGGGCGGCAGGCCGCCGAGATCGCACGCGAGCCAGCGCACCGCGCCGGCGCCCGGCTGGCGTCGCGCATGGTCGATCATCGCGGGTGCGGGGTCGATCGCGACGACGTCGTGTCCGGCCGCCGCAAGCCGGCGCGCGAACGTGCCGGTGCCGCAGCCGAGATCGAGAATCCGTTGCCGCGCGGTGCCGAGGCGCGATGCGTAGAACGCGAAGTCGCGGTCCCCCGCGTTGAACCGGTCGTAGACCGCGACGAGGCGCGGATCGGTATAGAGGATTTCGCCGGCAGCCGCCGCGTCGGACGTCACGCGAAACCCGCGTCAGCGCTGCTGCACCGCGACGCGCAGCCCGAGCGCGATGAAGATCGAGCCGATGATCTTTCCCTGCCAGCGCGTGAGCCACGCGAGCCGCTTCACGACGCGGCCGAGCGGGCGGATCGAGCATGCGATCAGCGTCGTATAGAGCGAGCTGAGCACGACGAAGATCAGCCCGAGCACCGCGAACTGAACGAACGTCGAGCCGCGTTCCGGATGCACGAACTGCGGCATGAACGCGAGGAAGAACAGCGCGGTCTTCGGATTCAGCACTTCGGCGGGAATCGCCTGCAGGTACGCCGTCAGCGGCGTGACGGGCGGCACCTTCGGCAGCGACGGATCGGACGGCCCGTCGAGCAGCGCGCGCACGCCGAGGTAGATGAGGTAAGCGGCGCCGACCAGCTTCACGACGTTGAACGCGAGCGCCGACGTCATTAGCAGCGCCGACAGCCCGACGGCGGCAAACAGCGTATGCACGAAGTCGCCGCTCGCGACGCCGAGGCCGGTCAGGATGCCGGTCTTGCGGCCGCCCTGCACGGTGCGGCTCAGCACGAGCAGCACGGCGGGGCCCGGGATCAGGAACAGGCCCAGGACGACGGCGGTGAAGGTGGCCAGCGTGGTCAGGTCGAACATGGCGGCTCCGGCAAGGTTGGCGAGGCGGCGAGGGATCGACGCATTGTATTCGGATCGGCCGGCCGGGAACCGCGCGGCCGCGCCGGCGCCTTTCTGGTATAAGCACGAAAGGCCGCGCGGGCACGCCGTCCGGCCGCTTTCGACACCATCGCTCCATGCGCGACCTGCCACCCGTTACCGACCCCGCTGCCGACGCCGACGTCTATCACGTGCCGCGGCCGCTCGTCGTGTTCGGCGGCTCGGTCGTCGAGCCCGAATGGCGGCTCGAACGGCACAGCCATCCGCAGGCGCAACTGCTGTACACGCTGAGCGGCGTCATCTATTGCGAGATCGACGGCGGCGTGTGGAGCGCACCGCCGCAATGCACGGTGTGGATTCCGGGCGGCGTCACGCATTCGGCGCGCGGTTCGGCCGGCGCGACGTTCTACGCGGTGCTGGTGGAGCCCGATGCGGCGCCCGGCCTGCCGGCGCGCTGCTGCACGCTGGGCATGTCGCCGCTGTTGCGCGAACTGCTGCTGAAGGCCGCGAGCTTCCCGAGCCTGTACGACGTCGACGGTCCGCAGGGGCGGCTGATGGCGACGCTGCTCGACGAACTCGTCGCGGCGCCGGTCGAGGACCTGTATCTGCCGATGCCGGCCGACCGCCGGCTGCGCAGGCTGATCGATCACCTGCTCGACGACCCGGCCGACAAGTCGCCGCTGCCCGAACTCGCGCGCCGCGCCGGCGTCAGCGAGCGCAGCCTCACGCGGCTCGCCGCGAAGGAACTCGGCATGAGCCTCGGCGACTGGCGCCGGCGGCTGCACGTCGCGCTGTCGCTGCGGATGCTGACGGCGGGCCGCCGCGTGCACCAGATCGCGATCGACCTCGGCTACGAGAGCGCGAGCAGCTTCGTGACGATGTTCCGCAAGGCGACCGGCAAATCGCCGACCCAATACCTGACCGACCGGCAGCGCTGACCGTGCCGTGCTGAGCCGGCCGGATCGGCACGCGCGCGCTTGGCCGGATCGAACAAGCGGTTGGCCGGCACGAGAAATGACGGGACGGGCGTCGCCCCCTAACATGAGAATCATTCTCATCTGGAGGCCGACATGCAGATCGTCACGACTGAATTCCCGTTGGTGTGGTTGCGTTACGCGCGTTCGCCGTCGAGCGATCCCGCGCACCTGCTGGCCGAGCTCGACGCATTGCTCGCGCGCCGCGAACGTTTCGTGTTCCTGACCGACGATGCCCCGTTCGGCGACGATCGCGATGCGCAGGATCACGAGATGCGCAAGCAGCTCGCGAAATGGAGCAAGGCGCATCGCGCGCAATCGCGCGAATGGATTCCCGCGATGATCGCGGTCGAGCCCGACGCGCAGCGGCGCGCTGCACTCGATGCGTTCTCGGCCGCGTTCGAGAAGGTCTGGGGTTATCCGTTGAACGCGGCGGCCAATCGTGACGAGGCGCTCGCGCTGGCACGGCAGCTGCTCGCCGCGCCGGCCCGCGCGGCCACGGCCACGCGCGACTGAACCGGTCGCCGCGCCGGCGGCGCGGCTCGCTCACTGACAGGCATGCGCCGCGTCGTGTTCGCGCGCGATGCGTGATGCCGTATTCCGCGGGAGTTTCCGGTGGACAATCCGATTCGCGCGATGCGCATCTTCACGCGCATCGTCGAGATGAACAGCTTTACGCGCGCGGCGCACTCGCTCGGCATTTCGCGCGCGACCGCGACGCGCACCGTGCAGGAACTCGAGGCGGCGCTCGGCATGCCGTTGCTGGTGCGCACGACGCGCGCGCTGCGGGCGACGCCGGAAGGCGACGCGTATTACCGGCGGTGCCAGCGCATCACCGCGGACGTCGACGAGCTCGAAGCGAGCCTGCGCAACGCGGCGCGGCATCCGAGCGGGCCGCTGCGCGTCGAGTTGCCGGGCGCGGTGGCGGACGCGATCGTGCTGCCGGCGCTTGGCGCGTTCCATGCGCGCCATCCCGAACTCGTGCTGATGCTGGGCGTGTCCGGACGCGCGGCCGACCTGATCGGCGATGCGGTCGACTGCAGCATCCGGCTGGGCGCGCTGCCCGATTCGTCGCTGGTTGCGCGCCCGCTCGGCGCACTCGAGCGCGTGACCTGCGCGAGCCCCGCGTATCTCGAGCGCTGCGGCGTGCCGCGTTCGCTCGATGCGCTCGCCGGGCATCGCGCGGTCAACGGCGCGTTCGCGTCGGCCCAGCGCACCGCCGAACTCGAATTCGCGATCGACGGCGCGGTGCGCAAGATCCGGCTCGACGGCATCGTCAGCGTCGACGACGAGCAGGCGTACCTGGCGTGCGGCGTGCATGGCCTCGGGTTGATCCAGCCGCCGCGCGTCGTCGCGCAGCCGCTGATCGACGCCGGACAGTTGCAGGAAGTGCTGCCGCGGTGGCGGCCGGGCGCGGTTTCGGTGTCGGCCGTCTATGCGAAGCGCCGGCACGTGTCGCCGGGCGTGCGCGCGTTCGTCGACTGGATCGCGGAGCGTTTCGAGGATGCCGCGCAGGAGAGGGCGGGTGTGAGCGTGCCTGGGGCAGCGCTGCGGCAGATGGCGGCGACGGCGATCGCTGCGTGCGAGCCAGACGGGAGGCTGGCGGCCGCGGCGTGACGGCGGGGCGCGCGTCCGGATGTGCCAATATTCTGGCGATTTGTGGGCCGGTTCGCCAAAATACTGGCATTCCGCCAGCCGGTGCATCGTCAGACTCAATCAGTCGAACCGGTCGCGCCGCGATCCTGATACGTTCGCGTGCATTGGCGCCCGCCTCCCGTCACCCACCCAGCTCCCCCGCCAGAAAATCCACGAACGCCCGTATCCGCGCCGACATCTGATGCCGCTGCGCATACACCGCGTAGATATCCGCGCTCGGCGTTTCGTAGTCGGGCAGCACGACGACGAGGCGCCCGTCGGCCAGATAGTCGCGGATATCCCACTCGGCGCGCATCAGGATGCCGTGCCCGTCGAGCGCCCACTTCACCGCGATCTCGCCGTCGTTCGTCGTCAGGTTGCCGTTGATCCGCACGGCTTCCGTGTTGCGCGCCGCGCCGCGTCCGCTCGCCAGCCGCCAGATCCCGTAGCCTTCGTCGCCTTGCCGGATGCCGATGCAGTTGTGCCGCGTCAGCTCGTGCGGCGTGCCCGGCGTGCCGTGCCGCGCGAGATACGCGGGCGCCGCGCACAGCAGCCGGCGGTTCGGCGCGAGCCGTCGCGCGACGACGCGCGTATCGGGCGGCTCGCCGAAGCGGATGCACACGTCGAACGCGTCGTCGGTGAGCGGCGGCGGCATCACCGACAGTTGCAACTGCACCGACACCTCCGGAAAACGCGCGACGAAGCGCGAGATCGCCGGCCCGACGTGGCTGCGCCCGAAACCAAGCGTCGCGTTCACGCGCAGCAGCCCCTTCGGCCGCTGCCGCGCGCTGCCGAGCAGTTCGCCCAGTTCGTCCATCTGATCGAGGATCCGGCGCGCGTAGTCGAGATACACGTCGCCCTCGGGCGTCAGCATCATGCGCCGCGTCGTGCGGTTGACGAGCGTCACGCCCGCGCGCCGCTCCATCTGCGTGAGCCGCTTGCTGACGGCCGCCGCGGTCAGCCCGAGCTCGCGCGCGGCCGCGCTCAGGCTGCCCGCCGCGGCCAGTGTCGAGAAGAAGCCGAGATCGGCCGGCTGGACGGTATCCGCCATGACGGGATTCGTGAATTGAAGTTAAAGATGCTTTGAGTATAGCCCCGGTTTACACACTTCCAGTTCGGTAAAGTGCGTTCACGCTCACGATCAATCGAGGATGTCAGCATGAAGACCTACCGTATCGCGACCATTCCCGGCGACGGCATCGGCAAGGAAGTGGTGCCTGCGGCCAAGCAGGTGCTGGAAGCGCTGGCCCGCGGCAGCGACCGCTTTGCGTTCGAGTTCGAGGATTTCGACTGGGGCGCCGATTACTACCGCCTGCACGGCGCGATGATGCCGGCCGACGGCCTCGACGCGCTGCGCGGCAAGGACGCGATCCTGTTCGGCTCGGCGGGCGACCCCGACGTGCCCGACCACGTGACGCTGTGGGGCCTGCGCCTGAAGATCTGCCAGGGCTTCGACCAGTACGCGAACGTGCGGCCGACGCGCATCCTGCCCGGCATCGACGCGCCGCTGAAGCGCTGCGGGCCGGCCGACCTGAACTGGGTGATCGTGCGCGAGAACTCGGAGGGCGAATACGCGGGTGTCGGCGGTCGCGTGCACCAGGGGCATCCGATCGAGGCGGCGACCGACGTGTCGATCCTCACGCGTGCCGGCGTCGAACGCATCATGCGCTTCGCGTTCCGGCTCGCGCAGTCGCGTCCGCGCAAGCTGCTGACCGTCATCACGAAGAGCAACGCGCAGCGTCACGCGATGGTGATGTGGGACGAGATCGCGAAGCAGGTCGCGCAGGAATTCCCCGACGTCACGTGGGACAAGGAACTCGTCGACGCCGCGACCGCGCGCATGGTGAACCGCCCGGCGTCGCTCGACACGATCGTCGCGACCAACCTGCACGCGGACATCCTCAGCGATCTCGCGGCCGCGCTCGCGGGCAGCCTCGGCATCGCGCCGACCGGCAACATCGATCCCGAGCGCCGCTATCCGTCGATGTTCGAGCCGATCCACGGCTCCGCGTTCGACATCATGGGCCGGGGCCTCGCGAATCCGGTCGGCACGTTCTGGTCGGTCGTGATGCTGCTCGAGCATCTCGGCGAGACGGCAGCGGCCGCGCGCGTGATGCAGGCGATCGAGGCCGTGACGGCCGATCCGTCGCTGCATACGCGCGACCTCGGCGGCAGCGCGACGACCGCGCAGGTGACGGCCGCCGTCTGCGAGCGCGTCGCGCACGCGGCGGTCGCCGCCTGACAGTAACGAGAACGGCGATGAGGACGGCGACGGCCGCACGCGCAGCCGGTCGCCTTCCGTTCGCCGCCCCCCGGATTTTTTGCCCGCGACTCGCGCATTCGACGCGAGCCGGGTGCCGGCGCGCACGCTTCGTCGTAATGCCGGCGGTACCCACCGAGCCCGCGCGGACAGCGCGCGACTCGACCTCGAAGGAGGAGACACATGCAAGCGGATCTGGAAACCCGCGTCGCGCGGAAACTGATGTGGCGCATCATTCCGTTCGTGATGCTGCTTTACTTCGTCAGCTTTCTCGATCGCGTCAACGTCGGCTTCGCGGCGATGACGATGAACAAGGCGATCGGCCTGTCGCCGACCGCGTTCGGACTCGGCGGCGGCCTGTTCTTCATCGGCTACTTTCTGTTCGAAGTGCCGAGCAACCTGATTCTCCATCGCGTCGGCGCACGCATCTGGATCGCGCGCGTGATGATCACGTGGGGCATCGTGTCGGCGGTGTCCGCGTTCGCAGCCGGGCCGACGAGCTTCTACGTGCTGCGCTTCCTGCTCGGCATCGCGGAAGCCGGCTTCTTCCCCGGCATCATCCTGTACCTGAGCCTGTGGTTTCCCGTGAAGCAGCGCGCGGTGGCGGCCGCGTGGTTCATGGCGGCCGCGCCGATCTCGACCGCGATCGGCTCGCCGCTGTCGGGCGCGATCATGCAGATGCCGCCGCTGTTCGGGCTCGCCGACTGGCAGATGCTGTACATCGTCGAGGCGCTGCCCGCGGTCCTGCTCGGCTTCGTCGTGCTGAAGTGCCTGACCGATGCGCCGTCGAAGGCCGCGTGGCTGCGGCCGGACGAGCGCGACTGGCTGGTCGCGAAGCTGAAGTCCGAGGCCGACGCGCGGCACGCGCATGCCGGGCACACGGCCGGCGCGTGGCAGGCGCTGCGCGACCCGCGCGTGCTGGCGCTCGCGCTGATCTACTTCGGCACGTCGGCGGGGCTCTATACGCTCGGCCTCTGGGCGCCTCTGATGGTCAGGCAGTTCGGCTTCACCGCGTGGCAGACGGGCCTGCTGACCGGCATCCCGAGCATCGCCGCGGTCGTCGCGATGATCGGCTGGGCGCGGCATTCGGATCGCACCGGCGAACGCACGTGGCATGTCGTGATTCCGTGCGTGCTCGCGTGCATCGGCTTCGTGTTCGCGGGGCAGGCGAGCACCGCGCTCCTGACCGTGCTCGCGCTGGTCGTCGTCAACATCGGGATCAGCGCCGCGAAGGCGCCGCTGTGGGCGATGCCGAGCGCGTTCCTGTCCGGCGCCGGCGCGGCCGCGGGGATCGCGATGATCAACTCGATCGGCAACCTCGGCGGCTTCGTCGGGCCGTTCGCGATCGGCTGGCTGAAGAACGTGACGGGCGGCTATGCGGCCGGGCTGTACGTAGTGGCGGGCACGCTCGCGGTGTCGGCGGTCGTCACGCTCATGCTGAGCCGCAAGGGGGCGCGCGAGCAGGTCGTGGCGGGGGTGCGGCATCATCATTGAATTGCAGGCAGCGCGCGTTGCCGGACGTGGCGACTGTGTGGAGGGTGCCGGCGCTCGCATGCGCGAGGCCTTTGCCCACTACGCGGTGTGACGCGACTTCCGCCCCTCGCGCGCGCCGGTTTCCCCGCTACACGTTCGGCGACTGCACGCTTCGTGCGATCTCCTGCGCACACGCATCGGCCGACGCTTTCGACGTGTCGACGAAGCAATCGCTGAACGCGCGCGCCGCATACCCTTCGCGATACATCTCGGCGATACGTTGCCGCTCCCAGTCCGTCAGCGCGCGCGTGCCGCGATCCGACGCCGCGATCGCTTCCGGCGGCGCGAGTGTCACGACGAACAGGCGCGCGTCGCGTGCGTCGCAGGCTGCGCGCAGCCGGTCGAATTCCGCGTCGCCGATCGGATAGGCGATCACCAGATGACGTTCGCGTGCCTGCGCGATCTCTTTGACGAGGCGCGCCAGCGCGATCGCCCACTGCACGTCGAACGGGGCGTCGTCGGGCGCGTCGTGATCGTCGCCGTCGATGAAGCGCGCATCGGGCAGCCGCTGCGCGAGCGCGCGACCGATCGTCGTCTTGCCGCTGTTGATCGGGCCGTTCAGGTGGATGATGGTGAGGGAAGTCATGAGCCGGGCCGGAAATCGGACGACTGGCAGCTTGCCACGATTGCCGTAGCCTTGCAGCGCCGTTTGCGCGTGACGCGGTGGCGCGAGTAGAGCAGGAAGGGAAAGAAGCGGAGGAAGAAGCAGCAGGCCGCGCGTGCACCGATGCACATACGGCCTGCCCGGCCGGGGCGCGTATCGGCTACGCGCCCCGGCGTCGAACGAAGCGACTTACTTGTCGTCGCCCTTGATCTGCGGCAGCGCCGACGCTTCACCCGGCGTCAGCAGGCCGACTTGCGAATACACGCGCAGCTTGTCGCGCGTATCGGTGATGTCGAGGTTGCGCATCGTCAGCTGGCCGATCCGGTCGCGCGGCGAGAACGTCGACGCCACCTTCTCCATCGACAGGCGTTCCGGCTGATACGTGAGGTTCGGCGACTTCGTGCTCAGGATCGAGTAGTCGTTGCCGCGGCGCAGTTCGATCTTCACTTCGCCGGTGATCGCGCGCGCGACCCAGCGCTGCGCCGTTTCGCGCAGCATGATCGCCTGCGGGTCGAACCAGCGGCCCTGGTACAGCAGGCGGCCGAGACGGCGGCCGTTCTCGCGGTACTGCTCGATCGTGTCTTCGTTGTGGATGCCGGTGACGAGACGCTCGTATGCGATGTACAGCAGCGCGAGGCCCGGGGCTTCATAGATGCCGCGGCTCTTCGCCTCGATGATGCGGTTCTCGATCTGGTCGCTCATGCCGAGGCCGTGGCGGCCGCCGATGCGGTTCGCTTCCAGCAGCAGCTCGACCTGATCCTTGAACTCGACGCCGTTCAGCGCGACCGGCTGGCCGGCTTCGAAGCGCACCGTCACTTCCTCGGCGGCGATCTTCACGTCGTCGCGCCAGAACGCGACGCCCATGATCGGGTTCACGATCTTGATGCCGCTTTCGAGGCTTTCCAGGTCCTTCGCCTCGTGCGTCGCGCCGAGCAGGTTCGAGTCGGTCGAATACGCCTTCTCGGCCGACATCTTGTAGGCGAAGCCGGCCTGGTTCATGAATTCGGACATTTCGGCACGGCCGCCGAGTTCGTCGATGAACGTCTGGTCGAGCCACGGCTTGTAGATCTTCAGATCCGGGTTCACGAGCAGGCCGTAGCGGTAGAAACGCTCGATGTCGTTGCCCTTGTACGTGCTGCCGTCGCCCCAGATGTTGACGCCGTCTTCCTTCATCGCGGCGACGAGCATCGTGCCCGTCACGGCGCGGCCGATCGGCGTCGTGTTGAAGTACGTGACGCCCGCGGTCGTGATGTGGAACGCGCCGCTTTGCAGCGCGGCGATGCCTTCGGCGACGAGCTGCGCGCGGCAGTCGATCAGGCGGGCGCCGGCTGCGCCGTATTCGATCGCGCGTTTCGGGATCGCGTCGTAATCGTCTTCGTCGGGCTGGCCGAGGTTCGCCGTGTATGCGTACGGGACGGCGCCCTTCAGTTTCATCCAGTGCAGCGCGGCGCTGGTGTCCAGGCCGCCGGAGAAGGCGATACCGACCTTCTGGCCGGTCGGGAGGCTTTCGAGAATCGTGCTCATAGGAATTACCGTGGATTGAAGCCGGTGGGATCGTATTTCGCGGAATATGCGAGTATCGGCTGTCCGGGAAGTTGGGGCAAGACCTGATTTTCGCGCCAATACGTCTTCGGGCCTGTCGCGACGGGCCTGGCGGGCGGTTAACCGGCCGGAGAATCCGGCGCGAAACGGCCTCGGACGGCGGTCGAAACTGGCGAAGGCGCGCCGGCGCGCACGCCCGATTGGCGGGGCCAGATCGGGCGGCCGGTGCGGCATCCGCGCTCAGGATGCCGGGCCACCTTTATGAAAGGCTAATGAAAGATGTCCTGGGGCGCCCGGCGTCCGTCGGCCTTCGAATCGTCAAGGCTCCAGGTTCAGATATTCCACGCCTGCGCGGTATCGAGCAGTTTCTCGCGCAACTGATCCACTTCGCCGGCCAGCTTGGCCGTGATCGACACGTAGCCCGACAACTGCGCCGGCGGGGCGTCGTGCGGCGGCTCGGCCGGCCGGCGGCGCGGTGTGAGCCGGCTCGGCGTGCCGAACTTGAGCGCGCGGCTCGCGCCGACGAGCGTGTCGCGGATGCGCCGGTTCATCGCCTTCATCTCGGTGCGCATGTATTCGCGCGCGGCGAGGTCGTCGCGGGCCGGCACCGTGCTCGACAGGATCTCCAGATAGCCGATGCACAGGCGCAGGCCGCGCTGGATCGCCTCGAGCTGCGTGACCGGGATGTCGCATTCCTTCGACACCGACGGCATCAGCGAGCGCAGCTGCACCAGCAGCGCGCTCAGCGCGGCCATTTCCTTCAGGTGCGCGTCGTCGCTCACGTGGCGGTCGCCCGCGAGCCGCGCATGCACGGCCGCGCACGCGCGCAGCGCGTCGGCGAGCTTGTAGCGCCACGAGTAGGTCGCATAGAGCGGCAGCGCGAACGAGAACGCCAGCGCGATCGCGATGCCGGTCAGCACGTTCACCGCGCGCCACAGGCCGTCGACGATCTCGTTGTCGCCGTGCCCGGCGACGATCACCATCGTGATCGCCGACAGCAGCGCGATGTAGCCGGCCTTGCCGATCGCGTGATACGCGCAGAGCCCGCACGCGATCGCCATCAGCAGGTAGATCGCGAGCGGCGCGTGCAGGACGGAGTAGAGCAGGATCAGCCCCAGCCCCGCGAGCGCGCCGATCGACGTGCCGAGCGCGCGCTCGGCCGCCTTCTTGCGGATGTTGCCGTGGTGCTGCAGCCCGCCGACGACGATCAGCACGGTGATCGTCGACCATTCGCCGTGCGGCACGCGCAGGCCGGTGGACAAGGCGATCGACACGAGGATCGCGAGCGCGACGCGCGCCGCATGGATCAGCTTCGCGTGCCGGTAGCGACGGTACGGGTCCAGCAGGGGACGGAGCGCGTGGCGCAGGAGCGGCGGGAATCGGGCAGGGAACTGGGCGGTCATGACGGAGCGGGGGTGGCCGGCGGGATGGCCGGAATGCGCGTGCGGCGCGGGCGGGCCGGCGCCGCGCCGCACGCGCGGCTGACGTAACGCTAGCCGAACGCGCGCGGGCTGTCCACGACGGCGCGGCGCGGGTGCCGCCGGCCGCCGCGTCACGCGTCGGCCGTATTCGCCTCGGCGTTTGACACGCGATTGCGGCCGCCGGACTTCGCGTGGTACAGCGCCGCGTCGGCCTGCCGCAGCAGCGTCGCGGCGTTGACGCGCCCGCCGGCGCTGGTCGCCGCGCCGATGCTCGCCGTCACGTGCCCGTACGGGCTGCGGACGTGCGCGATGTCGAGCCCGGCGATCGCACGGCGGATCGCTTCGGCGACGGTCGCCGCGCCCTGCGCGTCGGTGTCGGGCAGCGTGACGACGAATTCCTCGCCGCCGTAGCGCGCGACGTGGTCGCTGTCGCGGCGCAGGCAGCGCGACGCGGATTGCGCGACGCGGCGCAGCACGTCGTCGCCGGCGAGGTGGCCGTAGTAGTCGTTGAACGCCTTGAAATGGTCGACGTCGACGAACAGCACCGACAGCGGCCGGCCGCTGCGCGACGCGCGCTGCGCCTCCTTCGCGAGCACGGCATCGAACGTGCCGCGGTTGTCGAGCCCGGTCAGCGAATCGGTATGCGCGAGCCGGTACAGATTCAACTTGGTGACCTGCCGGCGCTCGAGTTCGCGCGACAGCGCGAGCGAGCCTCCCAGGATGAACACGGTAAACAGGCCCATCAGCACGGCGGTCCAGATCGCGCGATGGCGCCACGGCGCGTAGATGTCGATCTCGGCGGGCGCGACGTCGACGATCAGCGGCAGATGCGCGAGATGCTTGTAGACGTAGATGCGCCGCACGTCGTCGATCGCGCCGACGCCCGTCAGCACGCCTTCGCTGCTGCGCTGCGCCTTGATGAAGAGCGGGGAGTGGTGAAGGTCGAGGCCGACCACGCGCGGATCGTACGGCAGGCGCGAGACGAGCGCGCCGTTGTCCTCGACGATCGCCGCGCTGCCGTGCTGGCCGACCGCGAGCCCGTCGAGCAGCGCGCGGAAGTAGCCGATGTTGAGCGTGCCGACGACGATTCCGCCGAAGCGGCCGTCGGCCAGCGTGATCCGGCGGCTGAGCGCGATCGTCAGCGCGCCGCCGCGCAGCCGGGACGCATAGGGCCGGCTGATATAGAGGCCCTGCACGAGCCGGTCGCGATGCACGGTGAAATACTCGCGGTCGGCGAAATTGCCTTGTCGCGGCGGCGATGCGGCCGAATCGATCACGATATTGCCGTGCGGATCCATTACGAAAATGGCGCCGAGATACGCGCCGGTCGCGGCGCGGTCGAACAGCAGCCGGTGACGCTGGCGCGGCGGCAATGCCGTCAGTTCCGGATCGGCGAGCCCGTCGACGACGTTTTGCAGCGAAAGATCATACAGTTCGATATTGCGGGAAATATCGCGCTCGATCAGCAGCATCAGGTTGCGCGCATTTTCGACCGCATGGTCATACGCGTCGTGGCGTGCCTCGATTAAAAGCGACGTCGAGAGTCCCCAGCTGAACAGCAGCAGCACGACGCCGGCGACGAGCACGCCGCGGGGCGACAGTATGCGTGCCACGGCCGTCGCGGTATGACGGCGCAGCGTAGCGAGCGGCGTGGGTGGCATCATCCTCGGGGCAGGCGGCGGATATGTGCGTCGTCGACGATTCCGCGCTCTGATTAATTCGCATTAGTCGGCATTATCTCGCGAATTCCCGAAATTCGCCGCTCGATGCAAAACATGCATGCGCCAATCCGATTCGGAACGATTACGCATCATTACCTTGAGCCGGGTGTTCGTTTCGATTTGAATCGCGATTATGGGTGGCCGGTATTTTGTCTGATTATTAGGGCATATCGATCGATTTTGTCGTTTTAATACAGGATCGGACTATTGCGCCGGCGCGATTGCGTATCGGGCGGGGAGGTGCACCGTCGCGGCTCACCCCGCGTCGGCATGCGGCGCCGGGGTGTCCGGACCCGAGCGGTTCCGACGGCGAATCAGGTAGAATCCGCGCTTCGCCGCTGGCGCCCGGCGCGCAACGCGTATCGGGGCCGCATCGAATGCATCGCAACAGGCGGCGCGACGCGCCCCGATCCCGCATGCGCCGGCCCCGGATGCCGGCCCGCTCAACGTTCGTCTCGTTTATGTCCGCAATCCCGAATTCCGACCAACCCGGTTCGTCCGCGAACCCACCCAAGCTTCATCGCGCGCTGAAGGCGCGCCATCTGACGATGATCGCCATCGGCGGCTCGATCGGCACGGGCCTGTTCGTCGCGTCCGGCGCGTCGATCTCGCAGGCCGGCCCCGGCGGCGCGATGGTCGCGTACATGCTGATCGGCCTGATGGTCTACTTCCTGATGACGAGCCTCGGCGAAATGGCCGCGTTCATGCCGGTGTCGGGTTCGTTCGCGACCTACGGCGCGAAATACGTCGACGAAGGCTTCGGCTTCGCGCTCGGCTGGAACTACTGGTACAACTGGGCCGTGACGATCGCGGTCGAGCTGGTCGCCGCGCAGCTCGTGATGCACTACTGGTTCCCGGACGTGCCGGGCGTCTGGTGGAGCGCCGCGTTTCTCGGCGTGATGTTCCTGCTCAACGCGCTGACCGTGCGCGGCTTCGGGGAAGCCGAATACTGGTTCGCGCTGATCAAGGTCGTCACCGTGGTCGCGTTCATCGGCGTCGGCCTGCTGATGATCTTCGGCATTCTGAAGGGTGCGCCGGGCAACGGCTGGGGCAACCTGACGATCGGCGATGCGCCGTTCGCGGGCGGCCTGCCGGCCCTGATGGGCGTCGCGATGATCGCGGGCTTCTCGTTCCAGGGCACCGAGCTGATCGGCGTCGCGGCCGGCGAATCGGAGAACCCGCGCACGACGATCCCGCGCGCGGTGCGTCAGGTGTTCTGGCGGATCCTGCTGTTCTACGTGCTGGCGATCTTCGTGATCGGCGTGCTGATTCCCTATACCGACCCGAACCTGCTGAAGAGCGACGTGACCGACATCGGCGTGAGCCCGTTTACGCTCGTGTTCCGCCACGCGGGCCTCGCGTTCGCGGCCGGCGTGATGAACGCGGTGATCCTGACGGCCGTGCTGTCGGCCGGCAACTCGGGCATGTACGCGTCGACCCGGATGCTCTACAACCTCGCGACGGAAGGCCGTGCGCCGAAGCTGTTCGCGAAGCTGTCGCCGGGCGGCGTGCCGCGCAACGCGCTGTACGCGACGACCGCCGTCGGCGCGCTGTGCTTCTTCACGTCGCTGTACGGCGACAAGACGGTGTACCTGTGGCTGCTGAACACGTCGGGGATGACGGGTTTCATCGCGTGGCTCGGCATCGCGATCAGCCACTACCGGTTCCGCAAGGGCTACGTGAAGCAGGGCTACGCGGTCGACCAGCTGCCGTACCAGTCGAAGTGGTTTCCGTTCGGCCCGCTGTTCGCGTTCGTGCTATGTCTCGTGATCGCGCTCGGCCAGGACTACCAGGCGTTTCTCGCGAACCGGATCGACTGGGCGGGCGTGGCCGCGACCTACGTCGGCATTCCGCTGTTCCTCGTCGTGTGGCTCGGCTACCGGCTCCTGAACAAGAGCCGCTTCGTGCGCTACGAGGACATGGAGATCGCGCCGTGGGCGGCCGCGAACCGCAGCGCGCAGCTGCAGCGCGTGGAGAACCGCGAAACCGTCGGCTGATGCCGGTGCGGCCACCGGCCGCGTGGTGCGCGATGAAAACGGGAAGCCCGCGGGCTTCCCGTTTTTCGTTGGGACATCCGGGCGACGCGGTGTGCCGCCGACGTCGGTAGCCGACGCGTGCGTCGTTCCCGATACCGTTCCAGCCGGCGCCGAACCCGCTTTTTTTGTCGGCTTTGCGCTGCACGGGGTCAAAGCCGGTTATATTTCCCGACCCTACCGGGCCACGGCCCGGCCGGCGCGACGAGCGCGGCGCGGATCGGGCATCCGGCGCGCGCCTGTTGCGGCGGCCGGCGGCGCCCGGCGTTTCCATCGTTCCGCCGCGGCCGGCCCGGCCCGCGGAGCGCGCAATCCAGAGGAATCCATGAGCGCATCACCCGCCGAGCGGAAGGCCGGACCCGTTTCCATCGTGCGAATCGAAGCCGCGATCAACGCGTGGCGCGAAGTGTATCCGCCGGCGCCGGACGGCGAGGACGGCTACGCGCTCGACGCCGGCAGCAACTGCCTGGCCGAGCTGTACGGCACGATGATCTGCTATCGGCTGCCGGACGTGCCGCTCGACTCGCTGAGCGACGCGCAGCGCGATGCGCTGTACGCGACCGAGGCATGACGCGCGGTCGGGACGCTGCCGCGACGCGGCGTCGATGAAGCAACGGGAAGCCAGGCGGCTTCCCGTTTTGCTTTGCGGCTTTGCGCGGTGCGCCGCCCGCGAGGGCGGGCGCGGCGCGGCTCGCGCCGGTATCGGCGCGGGCTGAGGTATCGTCATGGCATCGGGAGCAGGCGCTCACGGGACGACCGGCGCGGCACGTGTGTGCGCGGGGCCGAATGAACGTCCGTGGCCTGTCCGGGAGGGTTCGAACATGGAGTTGAGACACCTCCGCTACTTCGTCGCGGTTGCCGAGGAGCGGAATTTCACGCGCGCGGCCGAGCGCCTGCACATCGCGCAGCCGCCGCTCAGCCGGCAGATCCAGCAGCTCGAGGACGCGCTCGGCGTGCCGCTGTTCGAGCGCAACGCGCGGCCGCTGAAGCTGACCGACGCGGGGCGGTTCTTCTATTCGCACGCGGTGCAGCTGCTCGCGCAGACCACCGAGCTCGAATCGATGACGAAGCGGGTCGGCAAGATCGAGCGCAGCATGTCGGTCGGCTTCGTCGGCTCGACGCTGTACGGGATGCTGCCGAAGATCATCCGGCGCTTTCGCAGCGAGTATCCGGCCGTCGAGCTGAGCCTGCACGAGATGTCGACGATGGACCAGATCAAGGCGCTGAAGGAAGGGCGCATCGACGTAGGGTTCGGGCGCATCCGTCACGAGGACCCGAGCGTGCGGCGCGTCGTGCTGCGCGAGGAGCGGATGATCGTCGCGCTGCCGGTCGGTCACGTGCTCGACGGCGCGAAACCCGTGCTGTCGCTGCACGATCTCGTGAACGACACGCTGATCATCTTCCCGAAGGCGCCGCGGCCGAGCTATGCGGACCAGGTGCTCGCGGCATTCCACGATCGCGCGCTGCAGCCGCGCAAGATCTACGAGACGCGCGAACTGCAGATCGCGCTCGGGCTCGTCGCGATGGGCGAAGGCGTGTCGGTCGTGCCGCACAGCGTGTACGGGCTGAAGCGCGACGACATCAGCTACAAGCCGCTCGACGATCCGAAACTCGTGTCGCCGATCATCATGAGCATGCGGATGCTCGACGAATCGGAGGACATCCGCGCGATGCAGGCGCTGATCTACCGGCTGTACGACGAGTCGCAGATGGAGTATCTGCCGCCGCAGCCCGAATGAGCGCGCGGGCGGTGGGGGCTTGCTTGACGCCGCGCGCGTCGGCCGGCCACCATCGTCGGCATTCTGCGGTCCGCCCGCGTGCGGCCGCCTTCATGCAGCCTTCATGCAGACGATGACATGCACATGACTGAAATCGTGACCGAGGAGACCTGGGTCGAGACGCCGCAAGGGCGTCTCTTCGCGAAACGCTGGCGCGGTGGGCCCGCGCAGGCGACGGCCGCGACCGGGCCGGCCGCGCCTATGCCGGCCGCGCCGATCGTGCTGCTGCACGATTCACTCGGCTGTGTCGAACTTTGGCGCGACTTCCCCGCGCAACTCGCGCGCGCCACGCAACGCGACGTGATCGCATACGACCGGCTCGGCTTCGGCCGGTCCGACCGCCATCCGGGACAGCTCGGCACGACGTTCGTGCGCGACGAGGCCGATCAGGGCTTTCGCGCGCTGCTCGAACGGTTCGGCATCGATGCGTTCGTGGCGTTCGGGCACAGCGTCGGCGGCGGCATGGCGGTCGGCTGCGCGGCCGCGTATCCCGCGCGTTGCCGCGCGCTGGTGACGGTCGCCGCGCAGGCGTTCGTCGAGGATCGCACGCTCGACGGCATTCGCGAGGCGGGGCAGCAGTTCGACGCGCCGGGCCAGCTCGAGCGGCTCGTGCGCTATCACGGCGACAAGGCCGAATGGGTGCTGCGTGCGTGGGTCGGCACGTGGCTGTCGCCGGCGTTTCGCGGCTGGAGCCTCGACGACGAGTTGCCGCGCGTGCGCTGCGCGACGCTCGCGATTCACGGCGAGCAGGACGAGTACGGGTCGGACGTGCATCCGAAGCGGATCGCCGCGCGCGTCGCGGGGCCGTCGTCGTTCCTGCTGCTCGACGGATGCGGACACATGCCGCATCGCGAGCGGAGCGGCGACGTACTCGCGGCCGTGGCGACGTTCCTGCGCGGCGCGCTCGCCTGAACGGCCGGGCGCAGGCGCGCGATGCGACCGGCGGGCCGAGCCCGCCGGCGCTCAGAACGACAGCTGGATCGCGAGATCGAGCGCGAGAATCGCGATCGAGCAGCCGATGCCGAGGACCACGTTCGGCAACCGGTGTTCGAAGTCGCGATTGTCGCGGCGCATCGCGGCGCCGAGCAGGAAGATCGCCTCGACGACGATCTGCAGCCCGACGAACAGCAGCATCAGCAGGTACTCGTAACCCATCTGCTTGAACGCGGCGAATTGCATCCCGTGATCGCGGATCCATTGGCCGACGCGCAGCAGTTCGTAGACGAACAGCAAGGCGGGAAACAGGTAGCTGATGAAATACGTCGGCGCCGTGGCGTGCCGTAGTTCGAGGTGGAAGTGCTGATGCATGGTAGCCATCACGAAGCCCTCCTTGCAAACGCATGATTGCGGTCGCGACGGCGGCGCGACGACGTGCGGACTAAGGGATTGCCCGAGGCATCGTGCGGGGCCGTACGACATCAGCATACTGCTGCGCGGAAGATTTGGCATCCCGTGCGTGCATGCGTTGTAAAAATCCCGGCGCATCGCGCGAAGCGTTCAGCGGTCTTCGCTCGCGGAGCGCGACGCGTCGGCCGGTTGCGTGTCGCCCGCGTTGCCGGGCAGCAGCGATTCCGGATGGTGTTCCAGATCGCAGGCCAGCGCGCGCGCCCGGCGTGCACGTTCGATGCGCGCGCACCTTCCTGCCCGAGCGTCGCTTGGGCGGCCGCTCAGCCTTTCGCTTGCGCGCCTTCGACGAACAGCTTCGCGACCGACCGGAATTCCCGCTTCAGCGACAAGCCCGGCACGGTCAGCCAGCGCAGCATCGCCGCGAGATACAGATGATGGAACCACGTGGCGAGCTGGTCGGCCGCCAGCGCCGGGTCCAGTTCGCCCGCCTGCTGTCCGGCCGCGATCAGCTGCTGCCACACGAGCGCGATGTCGCTGCCGTCGTCCTTCCCGCTTTCCGCTTCCGTCACGCCGATGCTCAGGAACCGATGCCGCAGGTAGGCGAGCAGGTACACCGGGTGCTGCTCGCACCACGCGGCCGACGCGTCGAGCACGCAGGCGATCCGCGACGCGAAGGTCTTCCGTCGCGCCACGTCGCGCTGCAGGTGCGCGAGGTCGCGCGCGAGTTCGCCTTCGAGCCAGTGCGCGAGCACGGCTTCCTTCGTCGGAAAGTGGTTGTACAGCGTTCGTTTCGCGACATCGGCCTGCGCGGCGATCTGCTCCATCGTCACGGCATCGTAGCCATGCACATCGAACAGGCGGGCGCCGGTGTCGGCGAGATGCGCGAGCATCTGGATGCGCTTGCGTGCGCGGCGGCCCGGAGCGTCGGTCGTCGTCGGCATGGTTCGGTATCGAATGAAAGTGCACGAATTGCATTAGTATACGACGTGCATTTTTATGAATCCACTTGCCTGCATCGTGCAGGGGGAGTCCAGGCATGAAGCTCGTCATCGTCACTTACGGCACCGAAGGCGACACGCGTCCGCTTGCGGCGCTCGGCCGTGCGCTGCTGGATGCGGGCCACGAGGTCCGGTTGCTGGCCGACGCCGCGACGCTCGGTTCGGCCGCCGCGCTCGGGGTGCCGTGCGCGCCGTTGTCCGGCGATATCCGCGCGGCGATCGCGCCGGATGGCGCGTTGTCGGACGCGGTGCGCGGGCGCGGCGGCTTCAACGACACGTCGAAGGCGCTCGCGGCGATCGCGAATGCGAACACGGCGGCATGGATGCGCGAAGTCGCGGCCGCGTCGGCCGGTTGCGATGCGATCCTGGTGTCGGGGCTGGCGTCGTTCGTCGGGCTGTCGGTCGCCGAGTATCGCGGCGTGCCGGCGATCGGCACGGGGATGATTCCGATCACGCCGACCGCGGCATTCGCGTCGCCGTTCCTGCCGCCCGGCAAGGTGCCGCGCTGGCTGAATCGCGCGAGCCATCGGCTCGTGAACGCGCTGCTGTGGCACGCGTTCAGGAACGCGACCAATGCAGCGCGCGCCAGCGTGTGCGGCCTGACGCCGCGCCGGCACGTCTGGACCGATCATCCGATGCTGTACGGCGTGTCGCCCGTGCTGCTGTCCGATCCGGCCGACTGGCCGTCGCACGTGCAGGCCTGCGGTCAGTGGCACGCCGACGCGCCGGCGTGGACGCCGCCGCCCGCGCTGGCGACCTTTCTCGGCGCGGGCGATCCGCCCGTGTACATCGGCTTCGGCAGCATGGCCGGGTTCGATCGCGCCGCGATGGTCGGCGCGCTGCTGCAGGCGCTCGACGGCCGGCGCGCGCTGTTCCATCCGGGCTGGAGCGGCATCGATGCGTCGATGCTGCCGGCGCACGTGTGCGTGATCGGCGAGACGCCGCACGACCGGTTGTTTCCGCATGTATCGATGGCGATCCACCACGGCGGATCGGGTACCACGCATTCGGCCGCGCGGGCGGGCATTCCGTCGGTCGTCGTGCCGTTCGCGGGCGATCAGTTCTTCTGGGCGAACCGGCTGCATCGGCTCGGTGTGGCCGATGCGCCGGTGGCGGGCCGGCGCGTGGACGCCGCCGCGCTCGCACGCGCGATCGCGTTCGCGGCGCGTGCCGACACGCAGGCGCGCGCCGCCGGACTCGGCGCGCGGATCGCACGGGAGGACGGCGTGCGGCGGGCGGTCGCCGCGATCGAGCGCTGGGGGCGGCCCGGCATGCGGTGAACGCGCCGGCGCCGCGTCAGAAATGCCCGGTGAACCGGTAGCGGCTGCCCGGGTGCCACAGATTGGCCACCGACGCGACCATCCCCTGCGACCACGTGCGCCGATGCAGCAGCAGGCAGGGTTCGCGCTCGTCCATCGTCAGGTGGCGGCGCGTTTGCGCATCGGGCATCGCGGCCTCGATCCGGTATTCGACCCGCTGCAGCGGCGCGACGCGCGTGAGGTACTGGTTCGGCGTCGTCGTCGTGAAGTCCTGCAGTGCGTATTCGGGCGCGCAGGCCGGATTGACCCAGCGTTCCTCGAGCTGCACCGGCGTGTCGTTCTCGAAGTGCAGCACGCGTGAGCGGAAGATCGGGCTGCCGGCGTCGAGCCGCAGCTCGTCGGCGAGCTTCGCGTCGGCGATGGCCGCGCCGACCTCCAGCACCTGCGCGCGATACCCATGGCCGCGCGCGGCGACTTCGTCCGAGATGCTGCGGATCGCCACCAGCGTCGATTCGTATTTCGGCGACGCGACATACGTGCCCGAGCCGCGCGTGCGCGTGAGCACCTGCTCGGCCGTCAGTTCGCGCAGCGCGCGGTTGACCGTCATCCGCGCGACGTTGAATTCGCGCGCGAGCTCGTTTTCCGACGGCACCTGGTCGCCTTCCGCCCACTCGCCCGCATGAATGCGCGCGAGGATGAAGTCCTTGATTTCCTGATAGATCGGTGTGGTCATTGCATTGCTGTTCGAGAGACGGCGGCCGCGTGCCGTCGCGCGCGGGCCTTCGTGCGGTGTCCGGGCGGAGTGTACCGGGTTCGACGCCGCGCGGGCCGGACTGTGGGCCCGGGATTCGGGTTATTCCGGCCCGCATCCGGCGCGCGGGCCAAGGGCCCGCAGGGGCCGTACGGAGCGCCGCCGCCGCGCCGGCGAGCGCGGCAAACGAAAAGTATAGACAAATGCATGCGCGGCGACGATGTGCCGAATCCGCACCGAAACAAGGGGTTTAGCTTCATGTAAGGTGTAGCGAATTGAAATATAAGGAAAATTCGCTCAGGTAAACAATCCGCCGACAATTAGAGATAAACACGGATTGCTGGCAGTGACCTGAAAAAGGCAAAGTTGTATGTACAACTTGGAGAGTCGTCTGACGGATGACCTCCCGGTTGGAAGGGTTCGCGGCGGCGACGCCCGACGGGACCCGTGCCCAGTTCGCCTATGACAGGAACGCCATGAAGAAACTCGCGCTCAGTATTGCCCTTGCCTGCCTCGCGGTCGGTGCCCACGCCAAGGATTGGTCGACGATCCGGTTCGGCGTCGACGCCAGCTATCCGCCGTTCGAATCGAAGGATGCAAGCGGCAAGGTCGTCGGCTTCGACGTCGATCTCGGCAACGAGATCTGCGCGCGCCTGAAGGCGAAGTGCGTGTGGATCGAGAACGACTTCGACGGGATGATCCCGGCGCTGAAGGCGAAGAAGTTCGACGGCGTGCTGTCGTCGATGTCGATGACGCCGGCGCGTGCCGAGCAGATCGCGTTCTCCGACAAGCTGTTCAACACGCCGACGCGCCTCGTCGCGAAGAAGGGCGCGAACCTGCAGCCGACGGCCGAATCGCTGAAGGGCAAGTCGGTCGGCGTCGAGCAGGGCACGATCCAGGAAACCTACGCGAAGGCCTACTGGGCGCCGAAGGGCGTGCAGGTCGTGCCTTACCAGAACCAGGACGGCGTGTACCAGGACCTGATGTCCGGCCGCCTCGACGCCGCGCTGCAGGACGCGGTGCAGGCCGATATCGGCTTCCTGAAGACACCGCGTGGCGCGAACTTCGAATTCGCCGGCAAAGACATCGACGATCCGAAGACGCTCGGCAACGGCGCCGGCATCGGCCTGCGCAAGGACGACGCCGACCTGAAGGCGAAGATCGACCATGCGATCGCCGACATGATCAAGGACGGCACCTACAAGAAGCTCGAGAAGAAGTACTTCGCATTCGACGTGTACGGCGGCTGACGCCTTCGCGGCGCGCACCGGCCGTGGCGCGCGCCGCCCGCTTCGCGTGATGCCTCTGGCTTGATGAGCAGACGGCATCAGGTAGTGCGCAGAACTCGTTTGATGCGCGGTTAATGGCTATTGACAATCCAGCCACATCGTTCTGGATCCCTTATATGATCTTCCAAGGATTTGGCCCGCTGTTGTGGGCCGGCACGGTCGAGACCGTGAAGCTCGCGGTGCTGTCGCTTGCCGCGTCGCTGATACTGGGCCTCGCGGGCGCGGCAGCGAAACTCTCGACCAACCGCGTGCTCAAGTCGGTCGGCACGTTCTATACGACGCTGATCCGCGCGGTACCCGATCTCGTGCTGATGCTGCTGCTGTTCTACGGGATCCAGATCCTGCTGAACGACGCGACCGACCTGCTCGGCTGGGACCAGATCGACATCGACCCGTTCGTGGCCGGCGTCGTGACGCTCGGCTTCATCTACGGCGCGTACTTCACCGAGACGTTCCGCGGCGCATTCCTCGCGGTGCCGCGCGGCCAGCTCGAAGCGGGCTTCGCATACGGGATGAGCGGCTGGCGAGTGTTCCACCGCATCCTGTTCCCGCAGATGATGCGCTTCGCGCTGCCGGGCATCGGCAACAACTGGCAGGTGCTCGTGAAGGCCACCGCGCTGGTGTCGATCATCGGCCTCGCCGACGTCGTGAAGGCGTCGCAGGACGCCGGCAAGAGCACGCTCGATTTCTTTTTCTTCACGCTCGCGGCCGGCGCGATCTACCTCGCGATCACGACGGTGTCGAACGTCGTGCTGCACCACCTGGAGAAGCGTTATTCCGTCGGCGTCCGGAGGCTTGCACTGTGATCGAACTCGTCAGCCAGTACTGGCAAAGCTATCTCTATACCGACGGTTACCGCTTCAGCGGCCTCGCGATCACGCTGTGGCTGCTGGTCGTGTCGATCGCGTTCGGCTTCGCGCTCGCCGTGCCGCTCGCGATCGCGCGCGCGTCGTCGAACCGCTGGATCTCGGGCCCCGTGTGGCTCTATACGTACGTGTTCCGCGGCACGCCGCTCTACGTACAGCTGCTGATGTGCTACACCGGCATCTACAGCCTGCAGGTCGTGCACAACCACGTGCTGCTCGACACGTTCTTCCGCAACGCGATGAACTGCACGCTGCTCGCGTTCGTGCTGAACGAATGCGCGTATGCGACCGAGATCTTCGCGGGTGCGATCAAGGCCACGTCGGCCGGCGAGATCGAGGCCGGGATGGCCTACGGAATGTCGCGCTTCAAGCTCTATACGCGCATCATCCTGCCGTCCGCGCTGCGCCGCTCACTGCCGAGCTACAGCAACGAAGTGATCCTGATGCTGCACGCGACGACCCTCGCGTTCACCGCGACCGTTCCCGACATCCTGAAGGTCACGCGCGACGTCAACTCCGCGACGTACATGTCGTTCCAGGCCTACGGCATCGCCGCCGTGCTGTACGCCATCGTCGTGTTCACGCTCATCTGGGCGTTCCGCAAGCTCGAGACGCGCTGGCTCGCGTACCTCTCGCCGCGCAGCCACTAATGCATTCGCAAGGAAGGACCAAGCATGTACAAGCTCACCGTTGACAACCTGCACAAGAAGTTCGGCGACAACGAGGTGTTGAAGGGCGTATCGATGAAGGCGAAGGCCGGCGACGTGATCAGCATCATCGGCTCGAGCGGCTCCGGCAAGAGCACGTTCCTGCGCTGCATCAACTTCCTCGAGCAGCCGTGCTCGGGGCAGATCACGATCGGCAGCGAGCCGATCCAGACCGCGCGCGACCGTAACGGCTCGCTGCGCGTGGCCGACCAGAAGCAGCTGCAGCGGATGCGCACGAAGCTGTCGATGGTGTTCCAGCACTTCAACCTGTGGTCGCACATGACGGTGCTCGAGAACGTGATCGAGGCACCGATGGCCGTGCTGGGGATCGGCAAGGAAGAGGCCGTTGCGCGGGCACGCAAGTATCTGGAGAAGGTCGGGCTCGCGCCGCGCGTCGAAGGCATGTATCCGTCGCACCTGTCGGGCGGCCAGCAGCAGCGTGTCGCGATCGCGCGTGCGCTCGCGATGGAGCCCGAAGTGATGCTGTTCGACGAGCCGACGTCGGCGCTCGATCCGGAACTCGTCGGCGAAGTGCTGAAGGTGATGCAGAAGCTCGCCGAGGAAGGCCGCACGATGGTCGTCGTCACGCACGAGATGGGTTTCGCGCGCAACGTGTCGAACCACGTGATCTTCCTGCACCAGGGGAAGATCGAGGAAGAGGGCGATCCGCGGGAGATTCTCGTCAACCCGAAGAGCGAGCGGCTCGGGCAGTTCCTGTCGGGGCGGCTCAAGTAAGCGGGGCAGCTGCAGCCTGGAACGCTAAATGCTTGTTTCGGACGACTCTTTCGATCGAGGAGCGCCGCGATGAGCACGCCGACCCCTACCGCGTTTTCCCACGTGAAGCCGCAGGACACCGCATATCAAGGCGAAGGCCTGCGCGACTTCTTCCTGTATCGCGATCTCGGCATCGCGGCCGCGACGAACGGCAAGGTCGTCGCGCAACTCGTCAGGGCGAATCATGCACCGGCGGCGGGCACCGGCTGGCACCGTCACGAGGCCGAGTTCCACATCGTGATGATGCTGAAGGGCTGGGCGCGCTTCATGTACGGCGATCGCGAGACGCTGGTGAGCGCCGGCGACTGCGTGCACCAGGCGCCGGGAATCGTGCACTACCTGTTCGACTACTCGCCCGACATGGAGTACCTGGAGATCGTCGGGCCGGCCGATTTCAAGTCGATCGACGTCGAAGGGCCATGCGCGGTGCCGGCGCCGACGCCGTGGGGCGACGCGGGCGCGTAGCCCTCCGTCGCATCGGATGCGAGGCATCCGCGTGACCAAGAAAGACCGCCTTCGGGCGGTTTTTTTATGGATCCTGTCCGGGCTTCGGGTTCCGACCGGGTCATTCGATATCCGAAGCATTTGCCGCGTAAGGAAATCGAAAAGACAGGTGGCAATTTGTCAGCTTCGCGTGATGTTTCGTTACACCGTGTCAAAGATCGTCAATTCGATGCAGGTGCGGTGCACGGCGCGTCGGCGACCGGCGTTAAGGACGTAACAGCCGGACCACCGGCTGGCCTACCCAGGAGAATGTCCATGACCCGCATCGCGAAGATCCTGACCGTGACGGCCGTCGCCTGTGCCACCCTCGTGCCGGCGCTGGCCGAAGCCCATTCGCACCGCGTGTGCCATTTCGATCACCACCATCACCGCGTGTGCCGCTGGGTCCGTTGACCCGCGACGCGTTATTCCCGGCAAAGCGTCGGGACGCTTTTCCCGTTCAGGCAAATCAGGAGAGGATCATGAAAAAGACGATGTTGATCGCCGCGCTCGTCGCCGGCATGGGTGTGTCGATCGGTGCGTTCGCACAGGTTCCGGCCAGCGCGCCGGCCGGTACGACCGGGCTGTGCAAGGACGGCTCGTTCTACTCGGGCGCGTCGAAGAAGGGCGCGTGCGCCGGCCACAAGGGCGTGAAGACGTGGTATGGCGCAGCGTCGGCAGCCGCGGCGAGCGCACCGGCCGCGGCCCCCGCGAGCGCGGCTGTCGCTTCCGCCGCATCCGGCGCCGCCCCGGCGAAGAGCGCGCCCGCGACGACCGCCGCGGCGGCGCCCGGCGGCGGCGCGGGCAAGGTGTGGGCCAACGACAGCACGAAGGTCTACCATTGCTCGACCGACAAGTACTACGGCAAGACGAAGCACGGCAGCTATATGTCGGAAGCCGATGCGAAGGCGAAGGGCTACCACGCGTCGCACGGCAAGGCCTGTTCGTAACACCGGCGGAACGCGCGGGCGTTGCCGCCCGCGCACTGCACGGCACCGCGCCCCGCCGTGCGGGCGGGGCGATTCGAGCGCAACGCCGGTGTGCCGCACCGAGCGTTGCCATCCCGCGCGGGCTCAGTGCACGTGATCGGATGGCGCCGCGGCCGCCGTCGCGTCGCGACCGGCCGCGCGCGCGTCGAGCAACGCCCGCAGCGTCACGTAGTGCGCGCCGCTCGCGCTGCCGTCCGTGGCGGCGGTGCGATCGTACGGCTCGTTGTCGTGGATCGTCGCGCGCACGATCGGATAGATCTGCGTTTCCCAGCGGCCGCCGTTGAACACGCCATAATGGCCCGCGCCCGTCTGCACGTGGTGCGTTTTCAGGTACGGCGGCAATCCCGAACACAGCTCCTGCGCGGCCACCGTCTGGCCCACGGCGCAGATGTCGTCCTTCTCGCCCTCGATCGTCAACAGCGCGGTGCGGTGGATCGCGGCCGGTTCCACCAGCCGGTCGCCGACCGTCAGCTCGCCGCGCGCGAGCGCGTATTGCTGGAATACCTTCTCGACCGTCTCCAGGTAGAACTCCGCGGTGAGGTCGGCCGTCGCGAAGTATTCGTCGTAGAAGTGGCGCAGCGTGTCGGCCTTCGCGGGGTCGCCTTTCGCGCGCTCGTAGTACAGGTCGGAAAACGACGCCGCATGGCGGTCGGGATTCATCGACATGAACGCACCGACCTGCACGAAGCCCGGATACACGCAGCGCTGCGCCCCGACGAAGCCGGCCGGCACCACGCTGATCAGGTTGCGCGCGAACCATTCGATCGGCCGGCTCGTGGCGAGTGCGTTGACCTTCGTCGGATTCACGCGGCAGTCGATCGGCCCCGCCATCAACGTCAGGCTCGCGGGTTGGGCGGGATCGCCGGCGGCGGCCATCAGCGCGACCGCCGAAAGCGCGGCGACGGTCGGCTGGCAGATCGCGAGCACGTGCGCATCCGGGCCGATGTGGCGAATGAAATCGATCACGTGCCCGACGTATTCGTCGAAGCCGAAGCGGCCCGCCGCGAGCGGGATGTCGCGCGGGTTGTGCCAGTCGGTGATGTACACGTCGTGATCGGCCAGCATCGTGCTGACCGTGCCGCGCAGCAGCGTCGCGAAATGCCCGGACATCGGCGCGACGATCAGCACGCGAGGCTGGCGCGCCACCGGCCGCGCCTTGCGGAAATGCAGCAGCGTGCCGAACGGCGTGGCCGCCGCGGCTTCCTCGACGATCGGCACCACTTCGCCGTCGACGACGGTCGACGCGATGCCGAACGCCGGACGCCGGTGCGAGAACGCGCAGCATTCGAGCAGTTCGCACAGCGCGTCGACCATGCGGCCCGTCGGGGTCGACGTGGCGGGCGGCCACAGCGACATCGTCGCGCGCGTGGCGGCCGCCCATGCGCGCGCCGGACGCAGGCATTCGGCAGACCATTGGTAGAAGGGATAGGCAAGCAGGTTCATGGCCGTCGTTCGTTGCGTCGCGTTACGTCGAGCGAGGCAAGCCGTATGCCAGCGTGCGGCTGGCACGCGCGTTGCACGCGGTTTGCGAATGCGGCGATACGCGTGGCGACGCGCGCGGCGCCTCATGCGGCGATGCATGCGGCGCGTGGGGCCCGACGACCGAATGCGATGCGCCGCCGTTGCCAACGAGGCTCGGCGTACTCGATGTGTCGCTGCCCCGGGCAGCGCGCTGCGCCACTTCGGCGAATGCTTCGCACAGGCGTGGTGCGCTTCGCACGGCGCGGTGCGTGCTTTCGGTGCAGGGGTACGAACGGCAATCAGCAGGGGAACGACATGGACGTTACCGGACAGACGACGTTGACCATCAGCAGCCGCAATTACTCGTCGTGGTCGATGCGCGGCTGGCTGCTCGCGAAGCTGAGCGGGCTCGCGTTCGAGACGATCAGCGTGCCGATCGATGCGGCATCGCGCGCGGAACTGCTGCTGCTGTCGCCGTCGATTCTCGTGCCGTGCCTGACGCACGACGGCAGCACGGTATGGGACACGCTCGCGATCGCCGAATACCTGAACGAAATCCGGCCGCAGGCGCGGCTGCTGCCCGACGACCGGCGTGCGCGCGCGCATTGCCGGTCGATCTGCGGCGAGATGCATTCCGGTTTCAGTGCGCTGCGCTCCGCGCTGCCGATGAACCTGCGTGCGCATTTTCCCGGCTTCCGGATCTGGTCGCGTGCGCAGCACGACATCGAGCGCATCGTGACGATCTGGCGCACGTGTCTGGCTGCGTATGGCGGCCCCTGGCTGTTCGGCGAGCAGATCGGCATCGCCGATGCGATGTACGCGCCGGTCGTCACGCGATTCCTGACGTACGACGTGAAACTCGAACCCGATATCGCCGAGTACTGCATGCGCATGCTCGCGCATCCGTTCGTGGCGGAGTGGATCGATGCCGCGAAGGCGGAGCACGAAGACATCGACGAACTCGACATGGAGTTCTGACCTGCAACGCACCTTCGCGCGTTCAACCGGATGACCGGCACGTGCATCGAAACGAATCGTCGATGCGGCCGCGCGTGTCCTGCTCGCGCATTGCCCGCGCAGCATCTGTCGGGCATCGCGCCCCGCCGTTTCGGCGGGGCGTTGCTTACCTGTTGCCGGGCACCCTGAGGCTCGCTCCCCGCATTGCAGCACGGCGCAGCAGGATCAGGGACTCGTTTTGGCCGGCTCGGCCGCGGGTGGCTTGGCCGGACGCGTGAGGAGTTCGCGTGTGAGGTTGTCCGACACATAGTGCGGGCCATCGAACAGATAGACTTGATAGCCACGGTAGGTTGTCAGCTGCCTGCTCAATTCGTCGGCGCTGGCCGCCCGGAATCCCCCGTGCTCGGCGGGCCGGAAGGCCTCCGCGATTACCCGCACACGTTGCTTTCCGAGGCGCGAGGTCAGCTCGTCGACATAGGCGCGCGCGACGTAGGGTTCGCGCGCATAGACGCCGCAGCCGTCCTGGAAGAACACCCCGACGTCCGACGGCAGCCACGACACGAGCCAGTCCGCCAGCGCCTTCCCGCCGATATTGGTCTGGTCGTAGACGCTCACCCACAGCGGACGCGGCAGTCGCTTCAGGATATCGGCCAGCTTTGGCGCGTCCTGCCAGGTCGGGTCGATTTCGACCGGGAAGTAGTAGCCGGTGACATTCAGCGGGACGTGCGTGCGCGCTACCGCCAGGGACTGGTCCGCGAGTGTCGACAGATGGGTGCGTGCTCGCTTTTCATCCTGGTAACCGGCGAGGCCCAGGATGACGTTTCTGGCCCAGGGTTCGCGGCCGATGCGCCCCCAGTCGGGAAGGTGTGCCGCGGGACGGATGCCGGCGTCGGGCACGTACGCGGTATCGTCGACGACGCTCCACTGGATCAACAGATCGTGCACGCCGAGCTGTTGCCAGTTCCCGACGGGATTCGTCGTCGCGTTGTCTACCTGCCAGACGATTCCGTCGGCATGCACGTCATGCGCCGTCCAGCTGCACGCGGCCACGGCGAGCGATGCCCCGACGGCCGCGAGCATCGCCGCGCGGGACGAACGCGGCGCGCGCGCGCGCCGGCGTGGCCGGCTTGCGTGCCGGAACCGGCCCAGACGCAGTCGAATCCCGCGCAAGGCCGGGATGGCGTACGTGATCATCGCGGCCTCCCCGGAAGCATTCCTGCGCGACATCGTAGCCGATCACATGCAAACGTGCGACCCGCCTTGCTGCTGCGGGTCGCACGAGGCTTCCACCGGCTCGCGTCACTTGGCCGTCGTGCCGTCCGCCCATGTGTAGCCGAGATTCGTGATGCCCGTCACGATACTCTGGAAGTCCTGGAAGGCGGGCAGTCCGAGATCGGGCTCGAGCCAGTACGGATGGAAGAAGAACGACGCGAAGCCGTCCCGCACCGCCAGACCGTATTGCGCGTTGGTGACGATTTGCTGCCACGTGTACGTGATGCACGAGAACGGGTCTTTACTGCAGATGTTGTATTGAAGGCTGCCCAGGTTCTCCGGAATGATTCGTTGCCCGTAGTAATCGGAGTTGATGATGTACGGGAAGAATTGCCCGGCAGAAAAGTCCTGGTTGGGCGCGCCCGTCCCGATCTGCGGATTGGTCGACGTGTAGTAGACGGCCCGCTGGAACGTGGTCGGGAACGTCTGCGCCGTGGCCGTTGATGCCATCGGCGACATCTGGTACTGCGGCGCAGCCCAGCCGACGATCTTGTAGCCATTGAGCGTGAACTCGAGCAGGCCGTCGGCCATTCTGCCTTTCGCCCATTGCACCGAGTCCTCGTCGACAGGACGATTCTGGACTGCGTACCAGAACTCGAAGTCGCTGCCGCTCACCGCATTCTGAAGATTCGGCGTCGAGTCATACTGATGCGTATAGCCGTGCATCACGATCGAGCCGCCACGCAGGAGCGCGTAGTTCAACCCGCTCTTGAGGCCCGTTGCCTGTGCGAGGTGAATCGTCTCCGGCACGCCGCCGTTGTAATATCCGTTCGGGTCGGTATACAACGGAATGGTCGCCATCGTGAACTTGATCCTCTTCGAGTACAGATAGTCCGACAGCTGCCTCATCGAGCTCGTCGTCGTGAATGCGTCCAGATCCTCGAGGCGGACCAGCGCACGATGATTCACCGGTGCATTGGTCTGCAGGATGTCGTGCAGGATGTCGCATATCACCAGGTAGCGATCCGTCGGGCCGATGTAGGAGAACGGCATGTCCGCGAAGTACCAGAACTTGCCGGAGCGCATGACGTAGGGCGTCGTTGCGCCGCTCTTGCTGTTCTTGATGGTGACGAGCACTTGCGCCTTGGTGGCATCGAGAACCTGGGTCAGGCCGACATCCGGGTCCGCGTTGATGGCGCCGGTCGACGCGTCGAACGCGTAGTACTTGACCATCGCCAGGTTCTTGTACGTGACGGTGTCGTAGAAGCCGGGATTCGGATTGCTCGACGAAGGCGTCGCGTTCATCCCAGCAAGGCCCAGGAAGCTGAATCCGAAGGTCTGGTTGAACGTATAGGCCGTGTTCCACGCGAGCTGCCACAGGTTGTACTTGAACCAGACCACGGTTTTCGTGGCGGTCATCACGTCGCTCATGAACGCCGTCGGAATCGGGTTGTTGTAGTAGTCGCCGATATAGAACGTGGCGTCGTGGCTCCCGATCATGCCGGACGTGTAGTTCTGTATCGGTACCAGGTCGACGGTCGTATTGAAGTGGCCGAGCAGGTTCCTCAACATGATGCTGTACATCAGGCCGAGCTTCGAAAACGGGTCGTTGGCCGGGTTGTCGTATAACACGAGCGTATGTGCGGTCGTGGTCTGCGCGTGCGCCGTGCCCGGCAATGTCATTTGCGCGAGTCCGGCAAGCAGGGCTATGACGATCAAGATCTTTTTCATGGCCGTATCTCCCTAGTCGCGTTCGACGTTGCCGCCGTGCTTCTTGACGGAATTTCTGCTGAACTTCGGGCGCCCCGTCTCCTTGTATGCCTTGTCCCAATCCTCATCGGACATGCCGGGTTTCACGTTGACTTGGGCAGAGCCGTTTGGCAATGGCGGGGGCTTGATCTTGCCGCCGGACGACTGGTTCGTCTGCTGCGCACTCGCATGCTGAACCGCGCTGGTGATGACGAGCGCGGGACTCAATGCAAGGAGTAGCCCAACGGTGCTCAACCCGATTCGAAAAAATCGATTGCGATGCGAGGGCATGATTTTCATCCTTTGATATGCAAATTGGATTCTCGTTAACGAAACGAGCACGCCCCATTGCCCGATTTAGAATCGGGTGTTATGTCGTTATTTTTTGCGTTTAATACCCCGGTTAATGAAACGAAACCGGACAGTTGGCTTTCAAGCTAGTTCTGTACCATCCGCCGCAAATGGACACCGGGCCGGGACGCCAAAATCGGCGCGTCGAGACGGTCCGAAATTGTCTCGATAAACGTTTCACGCATGCAACGCGACCGGTTTCGGAAATTGGGTCCGACGAACGCGTAACGTCTGTTTGAGCGATTCAGGTGAAACCGGTTGCGTGTTTCGTTCCGCCCACGGCAACGCGGCAACCGAGCCGGCGGCGCATCCATCCAACGGCGACCGGGGCACCGGATTTTCGGTTTCATCGTCGATCCGTCCGTCCAGGATCGACGGAATCGCGTGACGCGCTCCGGTCGCGATGATCGGGGGCGCGGGTAGAGAACCTGCCAAACGTCTCATATTCGGAACGCCGGTCCGCATGTTTCAGCACTGAAACATTTGGCTCGGTTTCGATTCGCCGATCGTGTGCGGCACACGCCCGGTACCCGGAAGGCGCAAGGGTGGTGGACGATGGCGCACGACTTGCTTGAAGCGCTGTGTATCGAAAAGACGGTGTATGGGGCGCACTGCGTAGCGCTGGATCGGGGGGGCGCTGCAAGCGCCGGCGCACGCAGGGACGAACGCAAGCAAGCGGGGAAACCGGCTGTCAAAAGTCATCCACTGAACACGTTGCATTTTTGGTGATGTTGCGTGGTCGTATCAATAGCGCTCCAGGCAGCCTCGAGTCTTTTGAGAACGACGAGAACGGATGCGGCGTTAGCCGCAGGAGTGGACGTGACGGGGTCGACGGGGACGGGGCGGTTTCGTCTTCCGTTCGTACGAAGGAAGAAATACAGACGGACGAAAATCGCGGAAAGGTAATGGATAATATGATATGGAGTGCGTATTTATATGCACTCAACCTTGTCGCCATTGTGACCGCCCTCGTCATCCTGGTCAGCACGCTGGATGACCTGACGCTGGATGGCTGTTACTGGTCATTCGAAATCGGGCGCATCCTGCGTCGCGAGAAATCGCAGACCGTCGACATCGGCATGCTGCGCGCGCTGGAAGAGCGCCATCTGGCACTCATGGTGCCGGCATGGAAAGAGTACGACGTGATCGCCAAGATGATCGAAAACACGCTGGCGACCATCGAGTACGAGCGGTATGTCATCTTCGTCGGCACCTATCACAACGACGCCGAAACCACGGCGGAAGTCGAACGGATGGTCCGCCGGTATCCGGGCAGGGTGACGCGTGCCACGGTCATGAACGACGGGCCGACCTGCAAGGCGGACTGCCTCAACTGGATTCTCGAGGCGATCCTGCGTTACGAAGCGGTCCATCATATTCAGTTCGCGGGCGTCGTCATGCACGACTGCGAAGATGTCATTCATCCGGTCGAACTCAAGTACCTCAACCATGCGGTGGCGGAGAGCGATCTGGTCCAGCTTCCGGTGCTGTCGTTGCCCCGGAAATGGAACGAGTTCGTCGCCGGCTGCTATCTCGACGATTTCAGCGAAACGCACCAGAAGGACGTGCCGGTGCGGGCACGCTTGACCGGTATCGTCCCGGGCGCGGGTGTTGCGTCGTGCTACAGCCGGCGTGCGATCGAAGCCGCGATGAAGGCGCGCGACGGCGGCCCGTTCAACACGCGTTCGCTGACCGAGGACTATGACTTCAGCTTCCGGTTGAGAGACCTCGGCATGAAGGAAACCTTCGCCCGCACGCCGCTTTCGGACATCGTGCGCGATGCCGGCGGCAAGCGCGCAAAGGACGGTGCCGCCGGTCGAAACCTGCTGGCCACGCGCGAGTACTTTCCCAAGACATTCCGCACCGCCTACCGGCAGCGCGCGCGCTGGATTCTCGGCATCGCGTTTCAAGGCTGGGAGCAACTCGGCTGGAAGGGCGACTTCCTCACCCGCTACATGTTCTTCCACGATCGCAAGGGCATCGTGACGTCGCTGTTTTCGGTGATTGCCTATGGCGTGCTGCTCAACTTCGTGTTGCTTTCCGCGCTTCAGAAAGCCGGTCACGTCATTCCCGCCAGCGCTCAACTCGTGACGGCCGGTGCCTGGGTCACGCCGCTGCTGTGGGTCAACACCCTCATGCTGTTCGCCCGTGCCGGACAGCGTTTCTACTTCGTCAGCAAGCTGAACGGCCTGCTCCAGGGGCTGCTCTCGATCCCGAGGATGTTCGTCAACAACCTGATCAATTTCTGCGCGGTGAGTCGCGCGTGGCGCATCTATGTCGGCCACCTGGTGAGCGGCAGGCCAATCGCATGGGACAAGACCAGTCACACATACCTGTCCAACGAGGAACTCGGGAAGGCGCGCCGCAAGATCGGCGAGATCCTGGTCGGCTGGGGCGTGGTTTCCCCGGCGCAACTGGAGGACGGCCTCGAGCGGCAACTGACATGCGGCAAGCGGCTGGGTGAACTGTTGCTCGAAGGCAGTGCGTTGTCCACCGAATCGCTGGCGGATGCGATCGCCGAGCAGGCGGATCTGCCGCGGGTGAGCCTGGGCAACGTCGCGGTGGGCCACTTCGCGGACTCGCTGGCATTCGAGCTGCAGTACGCGTATCGTGCCGTTCCGTTTTCGACCGCCGCCGACGGGACGCTGAACGTCGCGGTCGGGCGGCCGCTCACGCAGGACGAACAGGACGTCGTGCGGCGCGGCGCCCGAACGAACGTCGCCTATTTCATTGCCTGCGATGCGGAGATCGCCGCCGAACTCGGCCGGCATTCGCGCTTCGTCGAAATCGCGCGGCTGCGCGACGGCGACGGCGCGACGCAGCAGGCAGTGCCGGTGAAAAAGCCGTCGGGAGAACAGGCATGAAGCGCTCGACACGTCCGATCGCGGCCGGCCTCAAGCGCTGCGCACGCTTGAGCGCGCTGGCCATTGCCCTGTCGCTCGCCTGGCAGGCGCCGGCATCCGCCGCCCAGCAGCTCAACCCCAAAGCCTATCGGCTCGCCGATGGCGCCTACAAGGCGATCAACGCAGGCGACCTGCCCCGCGCGGAAGCGTACGCGTTGCGCGCCCTCAAGATTCAGCCGGGAAGCGAGCAACTCGGGCTGTTGCTCGTGGATGTGTACCGGCGCGAAGGGAAAGTCGACGAAGCGGACGCGCTGCTGGAATCGCTGAGCGTTCGTTTTCCGAAAAGTGCGGCGGTACTGGCGCAGCATGGCTATCTGGCGCAGCGGCAGATGCGCTACGACGTCGCGTGCAGCAATTTCGCGGCGGCCGTCGCGACTGGAAACTGGAGCAAGGAGCAGCAGCGCAACTTGCGCCTCGCGTGGTCGGACAGTGCGCTCGCGGCGAAGCGTCCGCACGAGGCCGGCGTCGCGCTGGCGCCGCTGGCTGATGAAAAATCGGCCGTGATTCAGTTGCGTATCGCGCAGATGAGCTTGCAGGCGGGCGACCACGACAGCGCGCTCCGCGTGGCCGAGCTGGCGGCCGGCGACGCATCGACCGATGCCGAGCGGAGCATGGCCGCGTCGATCGCGGCACAGGCGCGGCAAGCCGATCAGCAGCCCGAGGTGCCGGTGGACGATACCGCGCAACGGACCTTGCAGCACGCCTATGATCTCCTGCGCGAGCACAAGGATCGCGAGGCGCTCGACGCATTTCAGGAAGGTTTCGCCGGTGGCGCCGGCAACGCGATGAACTACGCGGACGCCGGCTATGCGGCCAAGCGGATCGGATTGAACGAGCAGTCCGTCCAGATGTTCGAGCAGAGTCTCGACGCCGACGAAAACGAACATGCGTTCGACGCGCAGCGCAAGTTCGGCTATCGGCGGGAGGTCGAGCAACTCGAGCGCACCTGGGGTTTCGTGCTGAGTGCGCCATACCAGTCGGCCGCATTCGGCCCGCAAGGCACGATCAGCGTGCTCCAGCCGGGTATCGAGGCGTATTGGCAGCCGCCGAAGATCGGCTATCGGAACGGCCGCATTCTTCAGTTCTTCGTGCGGGGATACGGCACGGCCTACGACGGCACGGGCAACGTGACCGGCATGCCGACCGTGCAGGGGTCGGTGGGCGTGCGCTACAAGCCGATACCCGATCAGAACGTGGTGGTGACCGCCGAGCGGTTGTTCCATATCGGCAGCCTGTCGATGACGGACTGGCTGATGCGCCTGGGTTACTCGTCGGAGGCGGGCACCGACCTGCGGGTCACCGAACCGAGCTGGCGCAGCTGGCAGGCCTATGTAGAAGGTGCGTACTTCATCAATGCCGGGCGTTACATCATCTATTCGGAGTTGCGTTACGGGCACACGTGGCGCTTGCCGATGATCAGCGACCGGCTGACCGTCTACCCGCACGCCGCGGTGGCGGGCGATCACGACAACCGTCAGCCTGACAAGACGGCAATCGGTGCGGGGCCAGGGGTTCAGTTCAGGTACTGGTTTCGCGAAGGCAGGTATACCGCGCCGGCGAGCTATCTCGACGTGACGGTGCAATACCGGTTCGGGTTGACGTCAGCGGCACGCGCACGTGGTCTCGTGGTACGCGCGACATTGTGGTTCTGAGCAACTGCGCTGACGATCAGGCGACTCGATGGTGAGGCCGATCAGCTGGGCGACTTGAGCGTGATGATCGTTTGACGCAGCAGCTGGAAGTACGAGCTAGTCGAATACGGAAGCATCTGCTCGACGTAGTTCCACCAGAAGAATCCGCCGATGAAACGCGGATCGGTCATGCTGTTGACCATCGGGTAGTAGGTCTTGATCAGGTTCTGCTGCACCGACGCCGGCGCCGCGATATCCGACGTGCCGATTTCGCCGAAGCCGACCTTCGCGTTCGGGAAGATGCTTTCCAGCGCCGCGAAGTCGTTTTTCCACGACGGATTCAGCCCCGGGCAATCCTGGTACGGGTAGTAGCTGAACAGCGCGTAGTCGGCCTGCTGGCGAACCGTTGCGGGCAGGAACGCGGTCGGCCACGTCTTCCAGTAATCCTGCGGCTTCTCCCAGCAGTTGTTGCCCTTGCTGTCGTCGTTGTAGTACAGCGTGATCGCGGTCTTGCCGCCGTTCGATTTGACGATCGTGTTGGCCGCGGCGACCATCTGGCCGATCTGCTGTTCTTCCGCATTGACCACGGTGTTCGTGCCGCTCGGATCGTTGCGCAACCATTCGCCGTTGATTTCGTTGGCGATTTCCCACACGTCGACCGTGTTCTTCAGCTGCGACACCAGTTCCTGCGTGCGCGCCTTGTACGTCGTGATATCCGTCGGGAAATAGTACGAATCGTAGACTTCGCCCATCACGTATGCGACCGAGTGCAGGCGCAGCAGCGGTGCGTAGTAGTCGGCGGCCGACGTGCCCGGATCGAACACGACGCGCACCGTCGGTCGGTACGGCAGGTTCTGCAGCGACGCGATGATCGCATCCAGTTTCGTCAGGTCATCGAGCGTGACGCCGTAGACCGGATTCTTCAGCGGTTCGACCTGGGCGTTGGCGGTTTGGGACAAGGGCATCAGCCCGGCATAAGCAACGCATGCGGCAATGGCCGTGCGTGAGATGGTTTTCGTCAGTTTAATCAAAACTTCGGTTCCGTCCTAAGGTAAGAAGAAGCGCGATTTTAGACGAAAATAAAAGGTAATTATCGGACGATATGCGCAATAAGGGGGCGGATGCTGCGGAATGGAAATTGCTGCGCGGCTGGCTGGCGATCAAAAACGCAGCATCCCGAAACGTTCGCAAGCGGGCATCGGGACGACCGGCGGACGGCGAATCTCCTGACGACCGGGCGTGGTGGCGCATTCGGGTATACGCGCTGCGATTCGGCTTCGGCTTCGCGGTCGCCTTCGACATCGGCTTCGGCTTCGGCTTCGGCTTCGGCTTCGGCATCGACTTCGACTTCGACTTCGACTTCGACATCGACATCGACATCGACATCGACATCGACATCGACTTCGCCATCGTCAACACTGCCGTGCTCACGATCGGCCGCATCGTTCGCGATGGCCAGGCGGTGATCCGCTCACGGGCGGTGCCGCACGCAAGCGCACGCATCGAAGAATCTGCTGACGATGCTGGCAATCCGCAAACGTTTCACGTTGATTTTCGTCGGTAACGCGCAGGATTTCGCTAAAGGATGCCGGCGCCGATGACGTTAAACGGGCACGGGGATGACTGCCGATCGCATGCATGTGACATGCGACGCGCAGTCCGCAACAACCAGCGCTGCAGGGGAACCAACATGAATCGTCAGCAATCGTGGACGCGTACGGCCGCGCCCGGCGAGATCATCTACTCGGAGGGCTTCGCCGGCGAGCCCGTCATCTTTCTGATCGCCGACGGCAAGGTCGAGCTGTCGACGCGCTGCGACGACAAGCGCGTCGTCGTCGCGACGCTCGGGCGCGGCGAGTTCTTCGGCGAATCGGCGCTGCTCGCCGCCGAGCCGCGCGCGCATACCGCGAAGGCGCTGTCGTTCTGCCAGCTCACGGTCGTGCCGGCCGCGACGATCGACGAGGAAATCGAGCACGTGTCGGCGCTGCTTCGCCACATCGTGCGCACGATGATCCGGCGCGTGAAGCGCAAGGACGACCAGCTCGCGACCTATACGCATGCCGACTTCATGCCGGGCGTGCTGTCGTATGCGCACGTGCTGTCGCTGATGGCGGGCGCCGACGCGCGCGGCTCCGATGACGCGTGGTCGCGGCGGCCGATGCAGGCACATGCGGAGGTGTCGGTGCCGCTCGCGGAGGTGATCCGCCGGTGCCGCGCGATTGCCGGCCATTCGCGCCCGCACGTGCTTGCGATGCTGCGCCGCATGGAGAAGCTCAATCTCGTCACGATCGAAGCCGCGCAGGGCGACCATGCCGGCGGCGCGGCCGATTACCCGGCGTCGTCGGATGCGCGCCAGACCGTCACGTTCGATGCTGCGCGCGTGGTCGATCGCGCGCAGCAGGTTGCCGATCACGATCTCGACGTGTCGATCAACAGCGAGCTGGAGCTGATCGAGCTCGCCGATCTCGAAGCGCTGATCGGCGTCGACCGGAAGCTGCTGCTCAACAAGCTGTCGCACGGCGAGATCGCCGACGAGGTGTTCGCGTTCCGCAAGTCGAAGGTGCTCGGTTACGTCGGGCAGAAAGGCGTCGCGTATTTCTCGCGGCGCAGCCCGCGCGCCGGCGGCGACGTGCGCGCGCTCGAGGATCTCGTGGGGGTCGACCAGCGCACGCTGTTCGACGTGATCAGCGCATTCGATACGTACGATCTCGCGAAGCTGATCGCGAGCCTCGACGATCGCGCGGTGGCCGACAAGCTGTTCTCGGTGATGACGGAAGCGCGGCGCAACGAGGTGTCGTGGGTGATGCGCCGCGAGCTCAAGCTCGACCCGATCGAGATCGAGGAGATCGAGCGGCGCGTGCTCGATGCCGTGCGCGCGGCCAAGGCGCCGGCGGCGTCCGTGCCGCCGGCTACATCCGCCGCGTAACGCCCACCCGACGGAGACATCCATGGACCTGTTGACCCTGGCCGGCGTGCTGCTCGGCGGCGTGGCGATCGTGTTCGGCTTCGCGCTGGAAGGCGGACATTTTTCAATGTTGTTCCAGTTCGAAGCGCTCGTGATCGTGCTCGGCGGCACGCTCGGCGCGGTGATGATCCAGAATACGTGGGCGCGCTTCTTCGATGCGGTGAAGCAGCTGCGGCTCGCGTTCGTGCGCGCGCAGGAAGTCGACCGCAAGCACCTGACCGACCTGCTGGAGTGGGGCGATCGCGCGAAGCTCGACGGGCTGCTCGCCTTCGAATCGATGGACGTGAGCGGCATCCATCCGTTCGCGCGGCGCGGGCTCGAACTGCTCGCGAACGGCGTGTCGACGGCGGTGCTCGAGGACGCGCTGCAGCGCGAGCTCGACGCCTACGAGCGCAGCCGCCTCGCGGCCGCGCGCGTCTGGCACCAGGCCGGCGGCTATGCGCCGACGTTCGGCATTCTCGGCTCGGTGCTCGGGCTGGTGCAGGTGACGAGCCACATTCTCGAACCGGCGCAGCTCGGGCCGGGCATCGCGGTCGCGTTCATCGCGACGCTCTACGGCCTCGCGTTCGCGAACCTCGTGTTCCTGCCGCTCTACGGCAAGCTGCGCGCGCAGATCGACAGCGAGCTGCGGTTCCGCAAGCTGTATCTCGACGGCTTGCTCGCGATCTCGCGCAAGGAGTCGCCTCACACGATCGAGACGCGGCTGACCGGCGACGTGCGCGGCCGCGCGGCGGAGTCGCTCGCATGACGCACCGGGAGCTTCGACATGACGGCTCGAACTGACGGCGCGCGTGCGGGTTCAGCCGCGGCCGGGCGCGACGACGATGAGGCCGAAGGCACGCAGTCCGGGCGCTGGCTGATTTCCTACGCGGATCTCGTCACGACGCTGATGGTGCTGTTTCTCGCGCTGTACGTGCTGCAGCTCGCGAAATACAACGCGCTCGATGCGCGTTATCAGACGCTTGCGCGGCATGACGGCGGGACGGCAAGCGCGCCCGACGCAGCGACCGGGCGCATGCCCGCGTGGCTCGCATCGCTCGACGCGCTGAAGGCGGCCGGCCACATCTCGCTCGTGCGCGCGCCGCACGGCATCGAGATCGGCATCGACGCGAAGATCCTGTTCAACGTCGGCGATGCGCGCTTGCTGCCCGACGCGACACCGGTGCTGAGCCAGATCGCGCAGGCGCTGAGCGCGCATGCGAGCGGCGACATCCTCGTCGAAGGGCATACCGACAGCGTGCCGATCGCGAACGCGAAATACGAGTCGAACTGGGAGCTGTCGTCCGCGCGGGCGGGCAGCGTCGTGCGCTATCTGGCCGATCGCGGCGTCGCGCCGCACCGGCTCGCCGCGATCGGGCGGGCCGATACGCAGCCGCTCGTCGCGGGCGACGATGCGGCCGCGCGGGCGCGCAACCGGCGGGTGACGATCTTCGTCGCGTATTGAACGCGCGAATCTCGACGGGTGCGCGACGGCCGCCCGTCGACGACATATCGGATCTCGGATGACGAACATGTGAACCCGGCGATGCGATTCCGCGCGTGCCTGCCGATAACCCAGGCTGGCTCAGACCGAGCGGTTATCGAGGGTTCCCCATGCATTTCTGGCGCAAGCTGTCCATTCAGAACAAGCTGATTCTCAGCATGACGAGTTGCCTGCTCGTGTTCGTCGCGATTTCGAGCGGGTTGAGCGTCCGTCTGATCGGCAACGCCGTGCGCGATCGCGTCGTCCGCGAGGAGCTGCCGACGGCCGTGAGCGGCATCCGCGCCGACGTGCAGCGGCAGATGGCCGGGCCGATTGCCGCGTCGCGCCTCCTTGCGCGCGATGCGTTCCTGCTGCAATGGGAGGCCGACGGCGAGCCCGATGCCGGCACGCGCAGCTGGATTCAGCTCGCGAAGAACGTGAAGGACGAGCAGAAGGCGGCGTCCGTGCAGTGGGTGTCGGTGAAGAGCGGCAACTACTACAACGAAGCCGGCCTGCAGCGGAAGGTCACCGACAAGGATCGGTGGCTGACGGATTTCCTCGCGTCGGGCAAGGCCTACGAGGTGAACATGGACCGCGAGGTCACGGCCGGCGGCTACATGATGTTCATCAACAGCCGGGTGGAGCTCGACGGCGCGCCGATCGGCGCGGCCGGCATGAGCCTGTCCGTCGACGCGCTCGCGAAGGGGATCGCCGCATACCGGATCGGCGACACCGGGTTTGCGTACCTCGTGCGGCCGGACGGCGCGATCATGATGCATCGCGATGCGTCGCTGATCGACGGCAAGCACTTCCTGAAGGACGAACCGGACCTGCCCGGCGACGCATCGTCGACGCTGCTGGCCGGCAAGCCGTATGCGACGCTGAGCTACGACGGCGACGGCGGTGCGCGCTTCATCGCGACATCGTTCGTTCCGGAGCTGAATGCGTACGTGGTCGTCGAAGTGCCGCAGGCCGAACTGCTCGGGCCGGTGACGCGTGCGATTCGCAGTGCGGCGCTCGTCGCCGCGATCGCGGGCCTCGGCGTCGCGCTGGTCGTGATCTGGCTGGTCGGGCGTGCGATCGCCGCGCCGATCCGCCGCGCGGCGACGCTGCTGTCGGACATCGCGAGCGGCCAGGGCGACCTGACGCGCCGGATGACGGTCGAAAGCCAGGACGAGATCGGCCAGCTGTCGGACGCGTTCAACCGTTTCGTGTCGTCGTTGTCGACGCTCGTCCACCGGATCCGCGCGGCGTCCGCGTCGATTGCGACCGGGTCCGCGCAGATCGCGTCGGGCAATGCCGACCTCAGCGAACGCACCGAAGGGCAGTCGGGCAACCTCGAGCGGACGGCTTCGTCGATGGAGGAAATCACGGCGGTTGTGCGCAACAACACCGAAACCGCGACGACGGCCGCGCAGCTGATCACCGGCGCCGCCGACACGGCGACGCGCGGCGGGCAGGTCGTGGGCGAAGTCGTGACCACGATGGAGCAGATCAGCGATGCGTCGCGGCGGATCGCCGAGATCATCGTGATGATCGACGGCATCTCGTTCCAGACCAACATCCTCGCGCTGAATGCGGCGGTCGAGGCCGCCCGCGCCGGCGAGCAGGGGCGCGGGTTCGCGGTCGTCGCGGCGGAAGTGCGGAACCTCGCGCAGCGCAGCGCGCAGGCGGCGAAGGAGATCAAGGCGCTGATCGAGCACAGTGCGGGGACGGTGAGCACCGGGTCGCGGCTCGTCGGCGAGGCCGGGAAGGTGATGCGCGATGTCGTGTCGCAGGTGCGGGGCGTCAGCGCGATGATGAGCGAGATCGCCGAGGCGAGCCTGGAGCAGAGCGCGGGCATCGACCAGATCGGCGATGCGGTGCAGTCGCTCGATCAGATGACGCAGCAGAACGCGGCGCTGGTCGAGGAAAGCGCCGCGGCCGCGGAGAGCCTGAAGCAGCAGGCGGCGGATCTGACGCGCCTGGTATCGGCGTTCAAGGTAGATGAATAGCGTCCGCGCGACGTTAGAATGAACGCGTTTCTGGGGGACGGCTGCCGTGGGGATACGGTAGCCGTTTTCGCTGTCAGCGCGGGAATCGGTGACGTCATAAAAATGAAGCGCATTTCAAGACTGAAGATCGGGGTGGGGGCGGTGGCGGTCGCGGCGGTGCTCGCCGCGGTCGGGGCGAAGGTGATCGCATCGCCGGCGGATGCGTATCTTGCCTATCGGAAGCAGGCCGCGGCGGCCGTGGCGGCGGCCCGGATGGAGGATCGGGCGGGCCTCGACCGGCAGTACACGGCCGACGTGAACGCGCGGCTCGCCAAACTAATTGGCACGGTCAGGGCGAGAGGGTTCGTCGCGCAGGCCGAGGGCACGGTGCAGAGCGTTGGCCCCGTCGACGGGATGCCGCCGGGGCCGGACGGGTTGTCCTTCAAGTCGGACGACGGCAAGACGCATCTCGTCGTGACGACCGTTCCGCTGCTGAAGGCCTGGGCGAGCACGGCGGACGCCGGCATCAAGCCGACCGACGACGTCGCCGCGATGTTCGGCAACGAAACGCTTTACACGCACGTATTCAGCGACGACGCCGCCGCGTTTCGCTTCGCCGAGTTGCCCGTCAAGCGGCAGCCGGCCGACGGCGTGGTGAAGGCGTGGCTGCTGGGCGAGAGCCAGGACGGCGTGCCGGACGGGCCGAACACGCTGGCCGTGTCGGTCCGGCAGGGCCAACGCGTCTATATCCTGTGGCGCGGCGTGACGCTGCGCCCGATCGCGGCGTGCGGCGCGGCGCGCGTGCCCGAGAACGGGCGGCAGGCGTGTTTCGCCAGGCAGGTGGGGACCCAGCGGATTTATCCGCGGCTGGTCGCGCAGGCGCAATCGATGGCCGATGCCGTGGTCCGATAGCGGGATAGCGGGCGGCAGACACGGGTCGCAGCCGTCGCTCGCACGGCGCGATTCGACGGCGCTGGATGGAGGTTCGCGTCCGACGAATGACGGTCGGCGACATCACGCGTCGCCGACCGTCGGCATGCCGTCCGGCGAGCGACTTCAACGCGAGCGCAACGCCTGCAACCCCAGGGTGAGCGGGTTGAACGGCATCTCCGCGGCGCCCATCGAAAAGCTCGTCGCCTTTGCGGTCGCCCCGGGCGCGTGCATCAGCGCATGAACGATCCGCTCGCTCGCATGGCCGTCGCCATACGGATTGCTCGCGCGCGCCATTTCCTCATACGCGCTGTCGCTGTCGAATAGCCGCGACGCCTCCCAGACGATCCGCTCCTGGTCCGTGCCGACGAGCCGCGCGGTGCCGGCGTGGATCGCTTCGGGCCGCTCGGTCGTCTCGCGCGTGACGAGCACCGGCTTGCCGAGTGCCGGCCCTTCCTCCTGGATGCCGCCCGAATCGGTGATGATGAAGTGCGAGCGTGACATCAGGAATACGAACGAAAGATATTCCTGGGGTTCGATCAGGTAGATGTTCGGTACGCTGCCGAGCAGCGCGCGCGCCGGCTCGCGCACGTTCGGATTCAAGTGCAGCGGATAGACGAACTGCGCATCGGGATAGCGCTTCGCGAGCGTGCAGAGCGCCTCGCAGAAATGCCGGAACGGTTCGCCGAAACTCTCGCGGCGATGGCCGGTGATCAGCACGACGCGGCGCGACGCTTCGAGAAACGGAAAGTGTGCGGCGACCTTGTCGTGGAGCGCGCTATCGTGGTCGAGCATGCGCTTGACGTCGTGCAGCGCATCGATCACGGTGTTGCCCGTCATCACGACCGCACCCACCGGCACGCCTTCGCTGAACAGGTTGTCGCGCGCCTGGCCCGTCGGCGCGAAGTGCCATGACGACACCGCATCGGTCACGCGGCGATTCAATTCCTCCGGCCACGGCGACCAGATGTCGCCGCTGCGCAAGCCCGCTTCCACGTGCCCGACCGGCAGATAGCGGTAGAACGCCGCGATACTGACGGCCAGCGTCGTCGTCGTGTCGCCGTGCACCAGCACGACGTCCGGACGCAAGTCGTCGAAGACGGTCCCGATCGCCTGAAGAATGCCGGTCGTCACGTCGGTCAGCGTCTGGCTCTGACGCATCAGGTTGAGATCGTAGTCGGGCTTGATGTCGAACAACGTGAGGACCTGATCCAGCATTTCCCGATGCTGGGCGGTCACGCATACGCGGGCATCGACATCCTTGCGCGCCTTCAGCGCGCGGACGAGCGGCGCCATCTTGATGGCTTCCGGTCGAGTTCCGAACACAAGCAAGATCTTTTTCATCGATGTCCTCGTTGAGCATCTTCGCGCCGGAAGATCCGGCGTCTGGCGCCAGGCATGGTTGCAGGCAACCCGTCCCGTCCCCGCATGTATCGGCGCCAGTCGCGCGACATGCAGCGGTATTGCGGGGCGAGCGCGCCGTTTTTGTCCGCGTGGTCTGCGCCACGCAATCGTCGAACTACGGCCGTCCCGTTGCACCTCGTCAATCACGTCATGAGCATTTCTCGCTGTGTCGATCGCCATGTCTGCCGGTCAGGCCGCGTACGTTTCCACGTCGCTGCGCGCCCGCACCCGTTCCTCCTTCCGATAGAGCAATATTCAAACCAGTGGCCCTGTGGCCGGCCCCGCTTCGCGCCACACCGGTGGAATGCCAGGGAACGTTTCACAATTGCTACGAGCGCGATTGCGGCGCCCTGCCGCGATGCGGGTAAAAATCCGACCGTTCGCGCGATCGAGCCGGTCACGTCATGCGACGAATGGCGACTTGCGTCACGCGCGGGCTGCCGATCGAACCGCATGCGCCGTTTCACGCGCCTCGGAGCGTTTCGACATGCGAGTTTTGTCCGGGCAACGTGGGGAACGTCGTCGGCTGCCACCCATTGCCTCCGTGCGAAGGATGGCCCTCACGCATCGCGGCGCGTGTATCGTCCGCACCGGGCGATGCGAAACGTTGCGTATCTGTAACGACCGTCCGGAGCCGGCCGGCCATATCCGCACGTCGGTTGGCCGATGTGTGCCACGCCGCGCACGGAGCGTTGCCGGACAAGAGCCCTGCAACGACAGCCTGCAGCGGTCGACCAGCAGAAAGGGTGGCGCGCGACGTTTCGGTTCACTGAAGGCGGAAGATCCCGCTAGGGGGGAGGTGAACCCTGATTCACCGGTGAATCAAAAACACGCGATCCGTGCCGCGAGCCCGTCGATCGGGTACCCGCAGGCCATTGCATCACGGGGTAGGGCGATCCATGGCTCACCGCTTGCTTTGTTCAGGAGGACAGGCGTGCCCGTCCGAGTTCGAGCGACGACGGAAGGGCGGGGATACCGATACGACAAACCTGCCAGGCGCGACGACACGCGCCGGGCGGGCGGCGTGCGGGCCGCGCTTGACCGCGCATCACGGCCGGTTGCCGACGCGATGGAGTGTGCAGGCCATTACGCCGATGCCGACCCGCTCGCTCCCGCCCATGCGGGTTCACGATGGCGAAGACAACGGTAACCGGATCGCGCTGATACGACAGCGCACGGTCGATCAACGAAAACAGGGGAAGGAGACGAGTCATGTGTGGCATCGTCGGCGCGGTCGCGCAACGGAACGTCGTTCCGATTCTGATTGAAGGTCTGCGCCGCCTCGAGTATCGCGGCTACGATTCATGCGGCGTGGCGACCGTCGTCGACGGCCAGGCGCGCCGTGAACGCAGCGTGTCGCGCGTCGCCGATCTCGACGCGCACGTGCGCAGCGCGGGGCTGTCCGGCAGCACCGGCATCGCGCACACCCGTTGGGCGACGCACGGCGCGCCCGCCACCTGCAACGCGCATCCGATCTTCTCGCGCGACGAGATCGCGCTCGTGCACAACGGCATCATCGAGAATCACGAGACGTTGCGCAGGCAACTGTCCGACGAGCATTACCAGTTCGATGGCCAGACCGACACCGAGGTCGTCGCCCACCTGATCCACAGCAAGTACCACGGCGACCTGCTCGCCGCCGTGCGCGATGCGACGTCGCAGCTGCACGGCGCATACGCGATCGCGGTGTTCAGCAAGCACGAGCCGCAGCGGCTGATCGGCGCGCGGGTCGGCTCGCCGCTCGTCGTCGGCCTGAAGGACGACGAATGCTTCCTCGCGTCCGACGCGCTCGCGCTCGCCGGCATCACCGACCGCTTCATCTTTCTCGAGGAGGGCGACATCGTCGAATTGACGCCGGGCGGGGTGCGCATTCTCGAACGCGGCGGCACGCCGGTCGATCGTCCGATCCAGACCGTCTCGTCGACGCAAGGCTCGGTCGAGCTCGGACCGTACCGGCATTTCATGCAGAAGGAGATCTTCGAGCAGCCGCAGGCCGTGGCCGCGACCATCCCCGATGCGGGGCTGTTCGATCCGGCGGCGTTCGGCCCGGATGCCGCGCGCGCGTTCGAGCAGATCGACAACGTGCTGATCCTCGCGTGCGGCACGAGTCACTATTCCGGCCTGACCGCGCGCCGCTGGCTCGAGACGATCGCGCGCCTGCCGGCGCAGGTCGAGATCGCGAGCGAATACCGTTACAGCGATGCGCTCGCGCTGCCGAATACGCTCGTGGTCGGCGTGTCGCAATCGGGCGAGACCGCCGACACGCTCGCCGCGCTCAAGTATGCGCAGGCGCTCGGGCATATCGATGCGCTCGCGATCTGCAACGTGCCGACCAGCGCGATGATGCGGCAGACGAGCCTGCGGTTCCTGACGCGCGCCGGCCCGGAAATCGGCGTCGCGTCGACCAAGGCGTTTACGACCCAGCTCGTCGCGCTGTTCATTCTCGCGGTGACGCTCGGCCGGTTGCGCGGCTACGTCGACGATGCGCAGCTTGCGCGCTATGCGACGCAGCTGCGGCGGCTGCCGGGCGCGCTCGACGACGTGCTCGCGCTGGAGCCGCAGATCGAGCGCTGGGCCGCGGAATTCTCGCGGCACGAGAATGCGCTGTTTCTCGGGCGCGGGCTGCATTACCCGATCGCACTCGAAGGGGCGCTGAAGCTGAAGGAGATTTCGTATATCCACGCGGAAGCGTATCCGGCCGGCGAGCTGAAGCACGGGCCGCTCGCGCTCGTGACACACGCGATGCCGGTCGCGACGATCGCGCCGAACGACGCGCTGCTCGAGAAGCTCAAGTCGAACATGCAGGAAGTGCGGGCGCGGGGCGGTCAGCTGTACGTGTTCGCCGATGCCGATACGCGGATCGACGGCAGCGAAGGCGTGTCGGTGATGAGGATGCCAGATTACTACGGGCTGCTGTCGCCGATCCTGCACGTCGTGCCGCTGCAACTGCTCGCGTATCACGCCGCGTGCCTGCGCGGCGCGGATATCGACAAGCCGAGGAACCTGGCGAAATCGGTGACGGTCGAGTGACGGGCAGGGCCGGCCGACGATTGCCGGCCGGCCCGCGCGGACGGTCAGCGCAAGGCCGCCGCCCGGGCCTTCACGATCTTGCCCCGCTGCAGCACGTACGCGACACGTTCGCCTTCTCCCGCGACGAGGCCGATATCGTCGAGCGGATTTCCGGCGAGCACGACGACGTCATGGGCGCAGGGAATCGGAGGAGGCTGTCGACACGATACGGGCGGATCGAACGGAAACCGGAAGGCGGGAAAATCGTTGCCGATCGGCCCGTTCGTGCGGAGATCATGTGCAACGCGCGCCCGGCCAGGCCACGCGCGCCGTCAGTCAGGGCCGCATCGCTTCGCCCGAACAGCGGGTCGCGAGGTAAAACAGTTACAAGTTAGCCGTTGACGCGCATCTCCCCGGCAGTTAGTGTGTGCGTCGAAGTCCAAGAAGTCCGATTGCTGTTCATCAATTGCTCGCTCTCCTCAGCGGTATTCGTTGTCCTCTCCCTCCTTGATGCTTCACGCGCTCTCCAGCAGGGCAAATCTTCATTTTTCTCAAGGAATCTTCATGGATACCGGTATCGTCAAGTGGTTCAACGACAGCAAAGGCTTTGGCTTCATCACGCCGGACAACGGCGGCGACGACCTGTTCGCTCATTTCTCGGAAATTCGTGCCGACGGCTTCAAGACGCTGGCCGAAAACCAGAAAGTGAGCTTCGAGACGAAGCAAGGCCCGAAGGGTCTGCAAGCGGCCAACATCAAGCCGCTGTAAAGTCTGAAGGGCCCGGCCATCCCACGATGGGCGCCGGGCCGCAGCGACATCCGCACGGAGCTTGGTCTCGTAAAGTTGGCGCGCTCGTTTCCGGCTGCGTCTGCTCATTGAGCCGCCAACCAGGCGCCATACACCTCGCTGCACTTCGTTCCCCCTCCGGCCGCAGCGCCGTATTTTCGCTTTCCGACTGCTTCGGGTTCAGCTCGCAATGGCGTTGGATCGGCGCATCCGTGCACATTTCGCACGGCACGCGCGCAGCCGAACATTATTAAAATTAAAAATGCAAAACACACAAAATCATCAATACAACGGCTATGCCGTCCGGCCCTCGGCGCATCGTTTGCCCGATGGCAGTTTTTCAGCCAACCTGCTGCTCGAGCGCATCGATAGCGCGTCTGTCGAAGGCCGCTACCGGTTCTATTCGCTCGATTACTTCGCGAGTGAAGCGCAGGCATTGCGGCACTCGGAACGCTGGGCACGCAACTGGGTCGATACGCGCGGTTAAAGGCAGCGCCGTGGGACCGGATACCCGACGCATGTGAGTCGCCCGGGCGCGCAACAATGCGCGCCCGAACCTCGCGTGCGATCGACTCCGTACCTCCCGACTGGAGCCGCGCGCTCGATTCGGGTTACCGGATTTTCCTTTCGACGCCGGCGGCGCATGACGCCATCCCGGCGTCGAAGCGGGTGGCGTACATGAGAGGCCTGGGCTGACCGAACGGTGGTGCCGATCTACGCATCCGTGCGAAGATTGCACGCACATCACACTCGCCCGAGAACGACGTGACCCGAGCAAATCCTGAGCGCAACCCGGACGCCGCCGATCCGCCGTGGATGGCCGTCGCCCTGGCCGAACTCGGCATCCGCCGCCATCCGCCCGGCAGCGTGAACCCGCGCATCGTCGAGTACAACAACCGGACGAATCTGGTCGGCTACGACGACAAGATTTCCTGGTGCTCTTCGTTCGTCAACTGGTGCATGACGCATGCGGGCATCCGCGGCACGGGGTCCGCGCTCGCGCGTTCGTGGCTCGAATGGGGCCGCCCGCTGGACCGCCCGGTCTACGGCTGCATCGCGATCCTGACGCGTGACGATCCCGCGAGCTGGAAAGGGCATGTCGGGTTCTACTTGCGCCACGACGACGAGCACGTGCATCTGTTCGGCGGCAATCAGCTTGAAGAGGTACGCGAGCTTGCGTACCCGCTGAACGAAGTGATCGGTTACCGTTGGCCCGACGCGGGATGACCTCGTCCTCCGGCATACGCGAATTTGCAATCGCGTGGTTGGCGGCTTGCTTGATCGCGTTGTCGGTCGAATGCCCGGGATCGTGCGGCTGAAGAGCGGGGCCCCGGCACGTGTCGAGGCCGGCGCCGTATCGTGATCGCGCCTAGTTCTTCGCCACGGCTTCCACCTCGGGCCCACCGGCCGCATCATTCCTGCTCCACCCGCCCCCGAGCGAGCGATACAACGCGACCGCCGCCAGCGCATGCTCGCGCCTGACCTGGTTGAGCGCGTCCGAATCCCGCAGATACACCTCCTGCGCCGACAGCACGTCCAGAAAATCCGTCGCGCCGCCCTTGTAGAGCTGGTTCGCCAGCCCGAGCGCCTTGTCCGAAGCCGCGAGCGCGCTGCCGAGCCGCTGCGTCGCTTCATCGCTGCCGACGAGGTTCGCGCGCGCATCCTCGACCTCCCGCAACGCCTGCAGCATCGTCTGCCGCAACCCGAGTTCAGACTCGCGCATCCGGCTTTCGCTCTGCGAGATATCGGCGGTAATCCGTCCCGCGTTGAAGATCGGGCTCGTCGCGCTCAGCGCCGCGCTGAACAGGTTGTCGGTCAGCGTCGGCAAGCCGAGATACGACGCGGCCAGAATCCCGTCCGTCAGGTTCAGCGAGAACTTCGGATACCGCTCGGCCTTCGCGACACCGACCTGTGCCGCGCGCCGCTCGACCTGTGCGTAAGCGGTCAGCACGTCCGGCCGGCGCAGCAGCGCCTGCGACGGCAGCGTGGCGGGCGACCCGGCCGGCGGCGCCGGAATGGCGCCGGCCTGCGCGAGCACGAGCCGGTCGACCGATTCGGGCGTGCGGCCCGAATACACGGCGATCAGGTTGAGCTGATGCGCGATCTGCGCCTGCGTCGGCGGAATCCGCGCCTCCAGCGCATCGAGCTGGTTCTGCGCGCGCGTGACGTCGAGTTCCGTCGACAGCCCGAACGCCTGCCGCTTGCGCGTGAGTTCGAGCGCATGCCGGCGGATCGCCGCGTTGTCCTCCAGGATCTTCAGTTCCTGCTGCGCCCAGCGCAGGTCGACATAGGCGGATGCCGCATCGGCCGCGAGCGCGAGCCGCATCGCGTCTTCCGCATGCTTTTGCCCGACCAGCTCGGCCTGCGCGGCCAGCAGGTCGAGCCGTTCGCCGCCGAACACGTCGGGCGACCAGCTCAGCGCGAGCCCCGCACCGGCCTGCCGCACGTAGCCGAGCGGCGGCGGCGTGTTCTGGCGCGCGTCGGCCGCATGCGCGGTCGCGTCGAGTTTCGGCAGCAGCACCGCGCGCTTCTGCACGGTCAGCGCCTGCGCCTGCTTCACGCGTTCGGCGGCGGCCTGCAGATCGAGGTTGCCGTCGAGCACGGTCGCGATCAGCCGGTCGAGCACGGGGTCGTTGAACTGCGCCCACCACGCGGCGGCGTCGATGTCGGCGCGCGGCACGTCGGTGTCCCACGCGGCGGGCGCAAGCGACTGGACGGAATCGTGCAGCGCGGGATGCTGCGCGGGCTGCACCGCACACCCTGCGGCGAAGGCGCTGACGGCCAGCGCGACGAGTAGCTTTTTCATGATGACGACCTTGGCTTCAGTGCGCGTCCGGCGGCGGCGCGTTCAGGGTGATGGGACGGGAAAACGCGACGGCGACCAGCGCGACCACGAAGCACAGCGACAGCACGTAGTACGCATCCGCGTAGGTGAGCGTCAGCGCTTCCCGATAGATCAGGCGGTGCAGGTTCGCGAGGCCGGCCTGCGCGGTATCCAGCGTGTTGCCGGCCACCGAGGTCCAGTACGCGGCCTGGCGGTCGAGCAGCGACGCGACTTGCGGCTCGCCGGCGCTCACATGCTCGTTCAGGCGCAGGTAGTGGAAGTTCAGCCGGTCGTTGAGCATCGTCGCGCTCACCGCGATGCCGATCGCGCCGCCGAGGTTGCGCATCAGGTTGAACAGGCCGCTCGCCGATTTCAGTCGCGACTGCGGCAGCGAGCCGAGCGCCATCGTCACGATCGGCGGCACGCTGAACTGCTGGCCGATGCCGCGCAGCGCCTGCGGCAGCAGCAGTTCCCGCCAGCCCCAGTCGTGCGTGATCGGCGTGTACAGGTAGCAGCCGAGGCCGAAGCAGATCAGCCCGAACACGAGCAGCGCGCGCATGCTGAAGTAGCGCGCGGCGAATGCATACGCGCAGAGCGCGAGCAGCTGGAACGCGCCGACCGACAGCAGCGCGATGCCGATCTGCAGCGAACTGAACGCCCGCACCTGCGCGAGAAACAGCGGCGTCAGGAACACGGTGACGAAGATCCCGATACCGGTCACGAACGACAGCAGGCTGCCGATCCCGAAGTTGCGCACGGCGAGCGCGCGCAGGTCGACGATCGGGTCTTCCGCGGTCAGGGCGTGCACGATGAACAGGAAGCCGCAGATGGCGGAGATCCACGCGCAGAACACGATCACGTGATCGCCGAACCAGTTCTTGCGCGGGCCTTCCTCGAGCACGTATTCGAGGCAGCCGAGGAAGCCCGACATCAGCACGATGCCGAGATAGTCGCCGCGCTTGACGAGGCTCAGGTCCGGTGCGTCGATGTGCACGTAGCGCGGCACGAGCGCGGCCACCGCGATGCCCGGCACGAGGTTCAGGTAGAACAGCCAGTGCCACGACCATTGATCGGTGATCCAGCCGCCGATCACCGGCCCGATCGCCGGCGCGAGCGACGCGAGCGCGCCGATCGTCGTCGACGCGATCAGCCGCTGCTTGCCCGGGAACAGCACGAACGCGGTCGTGAACACGGTCGGGATCATCGCGGCGCCGAGCGCACCCTGCATCCCGCGGAACAGGATCATCGAGTTGATGTCCCACGCGAGCCCGCACAGCATGCTCGTGATCGTGAAGCCGACCGCCGACGCGGTGAACAGCCAGCGCGTCGACATCACCTTCGACAGCCAGCCCGACATCGGGATCACGATGATCTCGGCGATCAGGTAGGCCGTCTGCACCCACGACAGCTCGTCCTGGCTCGCGGAGAGCCCGCCGCCGATGTCGCGCAGCGACGATGCGACGATCTGGATGTCGAGCGTCGCCATGAAGAAGCCGACGCACATCAGCGCGAACGCGAAGACGCGCTGCCTGGTCGGTTGCGACGCGGGGTCGCCGGAAATCGCGGTGGTCATCGCAGGCTCCCGTTCAGTTCGCGTGGTCGGTATGCACGGTCACGACCGCGGAGAGACCCGGGCGCAGCACGTGCTCGATGCCCGGCTGCGGATCGAGATGCACGCGCACCGGCACGCGCTGGACGATCTTCGTGAAGTTGCCGGTCGCGTTCTCGGGCGGCAGCACGCTGAAGGTCGCGCCGGTCGCGGGCGCCAGGCTGTCGACGCGGCCGTGGAGGCGCGTGCTCGACGCATCGAGCGTGACGTCGACGCGATCGCCTGAGTGCATCTTGCGCAGCTGGTCTTCCTTGAAGTTCGCGTCGATCCACAGCCCGGCCGCGGGCACGACCGTCAGCAGCGGCACGCCGACGTTCGCGAGCATCCCGACGCGGCCAGTGCGGTTGCCGACGTAACCGTCGACCGGCGAGCGGATCGTCGTGTACTCGACGTTCAGCGCCGCGACGCGTTGCGCGGCGAGTGCCGTGTTCACGCGGGCCCGCGCATCGGCGAGCTGCGCGCCGAGCACGTCGAGCTGCCGCTTCGACGCGAGCAGCGCGGCGTCGCTGCGTGCGACGGCCGCATCCGCCTTCGAGTAATCGGCGTCCGCGCGCTCGACGATCTGGTTCGACACCGCATCGGATTTCACGAGCTCGCGGTAGCGCACGCGATCGGACGACGCGCGCGTGAGCTCGGCCGACGACGCATTCCGGTCCGCCGCATGCTGGCCGATCACCGCGTATTGAAGTTGCTGCTTCGCTTCGAGTTCGGCCACCGCGGAGCGCGCGCTGTCGACTTCCGCGCTCGCCTGCGCGAGCTTCGCATCGTAGTCGCGCGCATCGAGCTGCACGAGCACGTCGCCGGCCTTCACGCGCTGGTTGTCGGTCACGAGGATCTTGTCGACGAAACCGTTTACCTTCGGTGCGAGCACCGTCACGTCGCCGCCGACATACGCATCGTCGGTGCTCTCCTGGAAACGCAGCACGAACAGCCAGTCGAGCGCCGCGGCCGCGACCGCGACGACGACGGCGGCCACCGCGATCCGCATCCACGGCACGCGGCGCTGCTTTGCCGGCCGGTCGGTTGTGGCTGCCTCGCGGGAGGCAGCGGCTTGGGTCGTTTCCATCGATTCACCTATGTATATGCACTTATTGAAACGACCGACGACGCGTCGCCGATCGGGGAAGTTAGCGTTCCGGCAGGTTGTGCGTGATCCGGAACAATTCGTCTCTGAGGCGGGCCGCCTGCGCCGGCCCGAACCGCTGCTCGAACGCTTCCTGCGCGGCGAGCCAGTGCACATGCGCGTCGGCGATCTTCGTTTCGCCGTGCGCGGTCAGCGCGAACGTCTGGCGGCGGCAACGCGGCTCGAGCCGGCCCGTGACCAGCGCCGCGCCGACCAGCGGCTTCAGCGCGCGCAATAGCGCGGTGCGCTCGATCACCAGCACGGCCGACAGCGTCGCCATCGTCAGGCCCGGACGCTCCCGCAGCAGCGCGAGAATGCTGTACTGCGACGGCGTGACGCCCGCCCGCGACAGGTAGCGCTCGTAGAACTGCGAGATTCGCCGGGCGGCTTGCCGGACCGCGAAACAATCGTCATCGATAAGCGTGGACTTGTGCATGTGCACATATTAGGTGCCCACGCGATGCGAAGCGAGCGGCGAGACAGGATCAGATTGGTGCCGTGGCTGTACCAATCGGCGGTGGAAAGGTGCGTTTGCGCGCCGGATCAGGCCGCGGCCGGAACAATCGAGCCTTCGCGGTCGTAGTACGCGGCCGTGTAGTCGATGAACGCCTTGACCTTCGCGGGCAGCAGCGCGCGGTTCGCGTAGGCGAGCTTGATTTCCACGAACGCGTCGACGAGATCGGCGCCTTCGAGCAACTGCACGAGCGCACCCGACGCGAGTTCGGCTTCGACGAGCGCTCTCGGCACCACGCCGATGCCGAAGTCGTGCATCACCATTTCGCGGTTGAAGACGGGGCTGTTCGACGAAACGTCGAAGCTCAACGGCACGGTCAGCGTGTCGCCGTCGACGCGGAACGACAGCGCGGGCCGGCGCAGCGACGGCGACATCGGCACGAACATGTGGCCGGCGAGCTCGGCCGGCGTTTCGGGACGCGGATGCGCGCGCAGGTAGGCGGGCGTCGCGACGATCACCACCGGAATGCGTTCGATCAGCCGCACGACGGTCGTCTCGCTCGTCAGCATGTACGGCACGACGATGCCGATGTCGTAGCCTTCGCCGACGAGGTCGACCGGGCGCTCGGTCAGCGTGACGTCGAGCCGCACCTTCGGATGCGCGGCCTTGAAACCGGCGATCAGCGGCACGAGCCGGTTCAGCGCGGCCGTCGTGTGCGCGACGAGCCGCAGCAGTCCCTCGGGCTCGCGCGTGTACGACTGCGCCTGCGCTTCCAGCGAGTCGAGCTCGTCGAGCACCGCCGCGCATCGCTCGTAGATGCGCTCGGCGGTTTCGGTCAGCGAGACCTGGCGCGTGGTCCGGTGCAGCAGGCGGCTGCCGAAGCGCGCTTCCAGATCCGCGACCGCCCGCGACACGACCGGCCGCGCGAGGCCGTGCATGTCGGCCGCGCGCGTGAAGCTGCGCATTTCCACCACCGACCGGAAGATCCGCAGCTTGTCGATGTAGTCCATGTCCGTCTCCTCGAAGCGATGGCGCGGCGCCGGATGCGCGCGGCCGGCGCCGGCCCTTGTTACGGCCGAGTGTACATTGACTTTATGCATATGCACATTTAAATTGCCGGTCATGAACGACATCCAGATGGCCCAGGCCTGCAATTGCCTCGCGCTGCGTCAGGCGGCGCGCTTCGTCACGCAACTCTACGAGCGGCATCTGGCCCCCGTCGGCGTCACGGCCGCGCAGTTCTCGATCATGGCGAACCTGTCGCGCCGGCCCGGCCTGTTGATGAGCGAACTCGCCGACCGGCTGGTGATGGACCGCACGACGCTGTTGCGCGCGCTGAAGCCGCTGCAGCGCGACGGCTTCGTCGCCGCGGCCGCGTCCGAGCATGACGCCCGCGCGCATGCACTCAGCCTGACGAAGCTCGGCGAGCGCACCTACGCGCAAGCGAAGGTCGCGTGGCAAGCCGCGCAGGACGAGTTCGAGACGCAATTCGGCCAGGGCCGCGCCCAGGCGTTGCGCGACGAGTTGTTCAGCCTGACGGCGCAGCGCTAGGCGCGACGCGCGGTAGTATGACAAAAGCGATCCGGATCCACCGGACGAGACACGAGGAGCCCCCCATGCTGCAGTTGAGCGAACGCGACGACGCGATGTTGCGCGGCGCATTCGGCGACGGCGTCGCGCGCGCGATGCGGATCGTCGCGCGCACGGCCGAGGTCATGTCGGCGCCGCACCTGATCGACATCACGTCCGCGCATATCGACGGCTGTCTTTACCACGGCCGGACCAGCCTCGACTTCGTCGAGTATTTCGTCGACACCGGCGCGCGGGTCGCGGTGCCGACCACTTTGAACGTCGGGTCGCTCGACCTGATCCATCCCGAGCTGTATCACGGCGACCGCGCGATCCAGCGCGACGCGCAGCGCCTGATGGATGCGCATCTGCAGCTCGGCTGCGAATCGAGCTTCACGTGCGCGCCGTATCAGCTGAAGAATCGTCCGCGCCTGGGCGAGCAGATCGCGTGGGCGGAATCCAATGCGATCGTGTTCGCCAATTCGGTGCTCGGTGCGCGTACCAGCCGCTACGGCGACTTTCTCGACCTGGCCGCCGCGATCACCGGGCGTGCGCCGTATGCGGGGCTGCACGTCGAAGCGAATCGCGCGGCGCGGATCGTGTTCAACGCGCCGGACTTCGGCAAGCGGCCCTCGCGCGACATCTATTTCGCGGCGCTTGGGCTTCTGATCGGCCGGATCGCCGGCGCGACCGTGCCGGCGATCGTCGGGCTGCCCGCGGACACCACCGAAGACGAACTCAAGGCGCTCGGCGCGGCTGCCGCATCGAGCGGCGCGGTCGCGCTGTTCCATGCGGTGGGCGTCACGCCCGAGGCGCCGACGCTCGACGCCGCGTTGCACGGGCGGGCGGCGCAGCGCACGGTCGATGTCGCGATGGCCGATCTCGACGAGATCCGCCGCACGCTGAACCACGGCGCGGCCGGCGATGCGCTCGTCGCGGTCGCGCTCGGCACGCCGCACTTCTCGCTGGCCGAGTTCCGCACGCTCGACGCGCTGCTCGATCAGTTCGACGGCCGGCCGAAGTGCGATTTCTACGTGAACACGAGCCGCTTCATCCTGTGGGAGTTGGGCGAGCTCGGGCTCGCCGGCAAGTTCGACGCGCGCGGCATCCAGATCGTCGTCGATACCTGCACGTACATCACGCCGGTCATGAAACAGCTGTCGGGCCTGGTGATGACCAACTCGGGGAAGTGGGCGTCGTATGCGCCCGCGAACATCGGCGTCACGGTGGCGTACGGCAGCATGCGCGAATGCGTGCGTTCCGCGTTCGAAGGAAAGGTGCGATTCGATGACTGATGCAACGATCGGGAAACTGACGGGCGACACGCTCGTGCCGGGCAGCGCATGCGCGAAGACGATCGTGCTCGACAAGCCGCTCAGCTTCTGGGGCGGCTACGACTCGGGGGCGGGGCGGATCGTCGATCGCGGGCATCCGCAGGCGGGCGCGAGCCTCGCCGGCCGGATCATGGTGATGCCGCACGCGAAGGGCTCGAGTTCGAGCAGCAGCGTGCTCGCGGAAGCGGTGCGCAACGGCACGGGGCCGGTCGGGATCGTGCTGAAGGAGCGCGACCTGATCATCTCGATCGGCGCGATCGTCGCCGCCGAGCTGTATGCGATCGCGGTGCCGGTGGTGTGCGTGACGGACGCGGTGTACGACGCGATCGTCGCCGCGACAGGTGACGTGCGGATCGAGGCGGGTGAGGGCGACGGCGGCGCGTGGATCTTCGTCGGCGGTTGACGGGCAGCGCTTGGTTCCGTTTCACGTCGGCGATTCGGGCGACGGAGCGCGAGCGCTTTCCGGCTCACTCGCTCGCCGGGGCGCCGGCCGCTTCCCGATACGCACTCGGCGTCTGCCCGGCCCAGCGCCGGAATGCGCGCGTGAAATTCGCCGGGTCGGTGAACTGCAGCCGCTCGGCGATCGTCTTCAGGTCGAGGTCCGACGCGCAGAGCAATTGCTTCGCGTCGCGAAACCGCGCTTCGTCGAGCAGTTGCCGATAGCTCGACCCGGCGTCCTCGAGCCGACGCCGCAACGTGCGCGTCGATACCAGCAGCGCGTCGGCGAGCGCCTCCGGGCTCGAATAGTCGCCGGCCGTTCGCGCCAGTTCCGCGCGCACGCGCTCGACGAGATCGCCTTCCTCCTGGCGTACCTGCGCATACTCGCGCTCGACCTGCACCAGCGCCTGCCGGTGCGCGACTTCGTCGGCGAGCGGCAGCGGCCAGTCGAGCACGTCGTGCGCGATCCACAGCGCGTTCGCCGCGCAGCCGAATTCGACCGGCGGCAACTGGTCGCGATAACGCGCGAAATAACCGGGCTCGGGCCACGTGAAGCGCAGCACGATCGGCGGCGACGCGCGTCCGGACCACTGCGAGATGTTCTGCGCGAGCCCCGTCAGCACGAACTCGAACATCACGTGATGCTGCAGCACGGGGCTCGCCTGCACGCCGTGCAGCTCGAGCGTCGCGCCGTGCGCGTCCTCCGCGTAGGTCAGCCGATATTGGCGGTTGCGCATCCGGAAGTAGCGCTGCGTGACGACCAGCGCTTCCCGGATGTCCCGCGCGGTCAGCGTCGCATAGCCGAGGAAGCCGTGCACGGTCGGCTTCAGCAGCAGCCCGAACGCCAGCCCGATGCCCGGATCGCCGCCGATCTCGATCGCGTTGAGCACGAGCCGGCCCCATTGCGACGGCGCGACGCGCGCGTCCGGTTCGGCCAACACCGCATCGCGCAGCCCGGTGCCCGCGCGCACGGCGGCCAGGTCGACGCCGCGTGCGGCCAGCGCCTGCAGCAGCAGGCGCGTATAGGCGACCGGAATCGTCGGCCGGCGTAGCCCGAGGCGGTCCTTGCGCGATGGGGAGGTCATGTCGATTTGGCCGGAAATGACAAGCATTATGGCTGTTTGCCCCCTCACGTTCAAGGCGGCGCGCGGCCTACGATGACACGCATCGCTTACCGGCAGGATCATCATGACGACCTCCTTTCCCCATCTGCTCGCGCCGCTCGACCTCGGCTTCACCACGCTGAAGAATCGCGTGCTGATGGGGTCGATGCACACGGGCCTCGAGGACAGCCGCAAGACGCTGCCGCGGCTCGCCGACTATTTCGCCGAACGCGCGCGCGGCGGCGTCGGCCTGATCGTGACCGGCGGCTTCGCGCCGAACGTGGCCGGCTGGACCAAGCCGTTCGGCGGCACGCTGATGACGTCGGCCGGCGCGCGGCGCCATCGCGTGATCACCGACGCCGTGCATGCGGACGACGGCAAGATCGCGCTGCAGATCCTGCATACCGGCCGCTACGGCTACCACCCGTTCGCGGTTGCGCCGTCGAAGATCAAGTCGCCGATTTCGCCGTTCGCGCCGCGCGAACTCAGCGCAAGCGGCGTGGAGCGGCAGATTCGTGCATTCGTCCGCTGTGCGCAGCTCGCGCGCGAGGCCGGTTACGACGGCGTCGAGATCATGGGCTCCGAGGGCTACCTGATCAACCAGTTCATCTCGATGCATACGAACAAGCGCACCGATCAGTGGGGCGGTTCGTACGAGAACCGGATCCGCCTGCCGATCGAGATCATCGAGCGCACGCGCGAAGCGGTCGGGCGCGACTTCATCCTGATCTACCGGCTGTCGATGCTCGACCTGATTCCCGACGGCAGCGACTGGAGCGAGACCGTGCAGCTTGCGAAGGCCGTCGAGCGCGCGGGCGCGACCATCATCAACACCGGGATCGGCTGGCACGAGGCACGCGTGCCGACGATCGCGACGTCGGTGCCGCGCGGCGCGTTCGCGTGGGTGACGAAGAAGATGAAGGGCGAGGTCGGCATTCCGCTCGTGACGACCAACCGGATCAACCGGCCGGAAGTGGCCGAGCAGATCCTTGCGGACGGCTGCGCGGACATGGTGTCGATGGCGCGCCCGCTGCTCGCGGATGCCGAGTTCGTCGTCAAGGCCGCGCAGGGCCGCGCCGACGAGATCAACACCTGCATCGGCTGCAACCAGGCGTGTCTCGACCACGCGTTCAGGAACAAGATCGCGTCGTGCCTGCTGAACCCGCGCGCCTGCCACGAGACCGAGCTGATCTATACGCGCGTGCAGCAGCCGAAGCGCATTGCGGTGGTCGGCGCCGGGCCGGCCGGGCTTGCATGCTCGACCGTGCTCGCGCAGCGCGGCCACCACGTCGACCTGTTCGACGCGGCGCCGGAGATTGGCGGCCAGTTCAACATGGCGAAGCGGATTCCGGGCAAGGAGGAGTTCGACGAAGCGCTGCGTTACTTCGGCCGTCAGGTCGAGCTGACCGGCGTGAATCTGCACCTGAATCGCCGCGTCGATGCGAGCGAACTGATCGCGGGCGGCTACGACGAGATCGTGCTCGCGACCGGCGTGGCGCCGCGCGACCCGAAGATTCCCGGCCAGGACGGGCCGAACGTGCTCAGCTATATCGACGTGCTCGCCGGCAGGCAGCCGGTCGGCCGGCGTGTCGCGGTGGTCGGCGCGGGCGGCATCGGCTTTGATGTCGCCGAGTATCTGGTGCAGGACGGCGAGTCGCCGACGCTCGATCTGGAAGAGTGGAAGGCGGAGTGGGGCGTGACCGATCCGGCCGCGACGCGCGGCGGCGTGACGCGCGCGCAGGTCGCGGCGCCCGCTCGCGAAGTGACGCTGCTGCAGCGCAAGGCCGCGCCGCTCGGCAAGGGGCTCGGCAAGACGACCGGCTGGATTCACCGCGCGACGCTGAAGATGAAGCAGGTGAAGATGATCGGCGGCGTGAACTACGAACTGATCGATGCGCGCGGGCTGCACGTGTCGTACGGCGAGCAGCGCACCGATCACGAACTGATCGAAGCCGACACGATCGTGCTGTGCACGGGGCAGGAGCCGCAGCGCGCGCTGTTCGCGCCGCTGCAGGCGGCCGGACGCTCCGTGCATCTGATCGGCGGCGCGGAACTGGCGGCCGAGCTCGATGCGAAGCGTGCGATCGATCAGGGCGCGCGGCTCGCGGCGCGGCTGTAACGGTACAGCGCGCGAGGCGCCGCCGTCACTCCATCTCGACGCGTTGTGTCTCGCGCTCTTCCGCTTCCAGCATCGCCTTGACGATCAGATAGACGGCGGGCAGATCGTCGTCGTCGCGCTTCCAGTCGACGGCTTCCTCGACGTCCGCGGCGACCATCCGGCTGTCGCGCAGCCGGATGAAGGCGTCGACGACCATCGGATCGTTGCGGTTCAGGAAGCCGGTGTTCGAGAACGCCAGCTCCTCGACATTCAGCAGCGCCTGCCAGCTCATCGTGCGGACGGCGGCCGGATGGCTGCGGCGCCGCAAGCCGAGCGCCCGCTGCGCAGGGCCGCCGACGACACGCTGGAGATCGACGACCGCTTGCCGCGCGGCACGCTCGAAGTGGACGGGGTTGAAGCCGGGTTGCTCGGGATCGAATGCGGATGACTGGAACATGGTCGCCTCACAAAAGTCCGTCCGTCATGGGTGACGGAATTCGGGTCAAATGGTACAAAAGCACTGTAAATATATACAGTGTTCGAGGCGGTTTCAAGTACTGAATGAATGTGTTCGTGCGGCGACCGGGATTCGGGTGAGCGGATTCGGGCGACCGGCAAGGGCGACCGGCGAGGGCGGCCGACGCATGAAGCCGCATTGGCAAGAAGCGCGTTTCTGCTCCGTGCTCTTCGCTGCATCGCGCTGCGCACGTTGTGTCTCGGAACCTCGCGGTGGCCTCGCTGCGCCGACCGCTCGTCTGGCGATCTACACCGACGCGGCGATCGTCTCCCGCAACCATCGATGCGCCGGATCGCGGTGCACGCGCTCGTGCCACAGCATCGACATTTCATAGCCGGGCACGTCGACCGGCGCCTCCACGACGCGCAATGCGGGCGTGTTGCGCACCAGCCGCTCGGGCAGCATCGCCACGAGGTCGGTTGTGGCGACGGCCGTCATCACGAACAGGAAATGCGGCACCGACAGCACCACGCGCCGCGTGGCGCCGGCTTTGGCGAGCGCTTCGTCCGTCACGCCGAAGAAGCCGCCGCCGTCGGGCGACACGATCACATGTTCCAGCGCGCCGAACTGCGCGAGCGTCGGGCGGCGCTTCAGTTTCGGATGACCGGCGCGGCCGACCAGCACGTAACGCTCGACGAACAGCGGCAGGCGCCGCATCCCTTCCGGCGAACCTTCGGTCGTATGGAAGGCCAGGTCGATACCGTTTCGCTCGGCGTCCTGCTCGATGCGCGGCGGCACGAGTTCGACGACGGCGAGGCGCGTCGCGGGGGCGGCCGAGCGCAGCCTGTTCAGCGCGGGCAGCACGATCGTCGATTCGCCATAGTCGGTTGCGGCCACGCGCCACGTGTTCGTCGCGGTTGCCGGATCGAACGGCGTGGCCGTCAGCACCGCGCGTTCGACTGCTTCGAGCGCATCTCGCAGCGGCTCGCGCAGCGTTTCCGCCCGCGCGGTCGGCCGCATTCCGCGCGGCCCCGGCAGCAACAGCGGATCACCGAACAGGTCGCGCAGTTTCTGCAGTTGCACGCTGACCGACGGCTGCGACATGTTCAGTTTCTCGGCCGCCCGCGTGACGTTGTGCTCGGCAAGCAGCACGTCGAGCGTGACCAGCAGGTTCAGATCCAGTCGTCTGAGATTGTTCACGGCTATACCTGGAATATCGGGAATTCATTTCCAATATACCTTCGGCGACGGCATCCTGCAGTCATTCAATCAACGGAGTGACGAACATGAATGTGCTGATCGTTTATGCCCATCCGGAGCCGCGTTCGCTGAACGGCGCGCTGCGCGACTTTGCCGTCGAGCATCTCGAAGCGGCGGGTCATAGCGTGCAGGTGACGGACCTGTATGCGATGAACTGGAAGGCCGCGTTCGACGCGGACGACGTGACCGTCCGTGCACCCGACGCGCGTTTCGATCCTGCGCTCGATTCGAAGCATGCGTTCGAGACGGGCACGCAGCGTGACGACATCGCGCGCGAGCAGGACAAGCTGAAGTGGGCCGATGCGGTGATCCTGCAGTTCCCGCTGTGGTGGTTCTCGATGCCGGCGATCATGAAGGGCTGGGTCGAGCGTGTGTATGCGTATGGTTTCGCATACGGCGTCGGCGAGCATTCCGACCTGCACTGGGGCGACCGTTACGGCGAAGGTTCGCTGGCGGGCAAACGGGCGATGGTGATCGTCACGACGGGCGGCTGGGAGTCGCATTACAGCGCGCGCGGCATCAACGGGCCGATCGACGACGTGCTGTTCCCGATCCAGCACGGGATTCTGTACTACCCGGGGTTCGACGTGCTGCCGCCGTTCGTGATTTACCGGACGGGAAAGATGAACGATGAGCGCTTCGACGCAACGCGTGCGGCGCTCGGCAAGCGTCTCGACGAACTGTGGACCGCGCAGCCGATTCCGTTCCGGCGACAGAACGCGGGCGACTACGACATTCCGGCGCTGACGCTGAAGGCGGAAATCGCGCCGGGGACGGTCGGGTTCGCGGCGCATCTGGCGAGCGAGCGGTGATCGTCACTGTATCGTCGTGACGCGGGGCGCCACCTGAACCCGGCGGCTGTGCAAAACGTCACGGGCGACCGGCGAGAAAATCGCCGGCCGCCCGGGGCCGTGCTTCGCGCGGCCGTTCGATAACGCCGCGCTTCACATTCACTTCTTACCGATCATCTTCCCGCACCGAAGAAGGATGCCGGCACAGCGCCCGCACTTCCATCTCCATATACGGAAACAACGGCAGCTGACTCAACAGGTCGTGCAGCTGCTGCACGCTTTCGACGTCGAAAATACTGACGTTCGCATACTTCCCCGCGATCCGCCACAGATGCCGCCAGACGCCTTCGTTCATCAGCCGCTGGCACATCGCCTTCTCTTCGGCCTTCAGCGTGGCCGCCTTGACCGGATCCATGTCCGCCGGCAGGCGGACGGTCATTTCCACATGAAACAGCATCCTGCGCTCCTTGTTGTCGATTCGGCGAACGGGACGGCCGCTCAGGCCTGCGCCCGCACCCGTTCGACTTCGCTCGCCGGCACGTCCTGCTTGTCCTTGAGCAGCGAGAAATCGAAGTCAATCAGCGCGAACTGCCCGTCGACGCCATACGGTTTGCCTTCCGCACCCTCGGCCTGCCTGATCTTCGGGATCAGCCCTTCGCGGGTCGCGAATGCGAAGTCGTCCCAGATATGCGGATCGCCTTCGATGTTGATCTGCGTCGTCAGCTTACGATATCCGTCCGCGGAAACGAAGAAGTGGATGTGCGCCGGACGATGGCCGTGGCGGCCGAGCTGGTCGAGCAGTTGCTCGGTCTTGCTGCCCGGCGGCACGCTGTAGCCGACCGGCAGCACGCTGCGGAAGCTGTAGCGGCCCTCGGCGTCGGTGCGGATCGAGCGGCGCAGGTTGAACGCCGGCTGCGACTGATCGAAGTACGAGTAGTTGCCCAGATGGTTCGCGTGCCATACCTCGACGAGCGCATTCGCGAGCGGCGTGCCGTCCTGGCCGAGCACCTGGCCGCGCATGATCAGCGTCTGGCCCGGATCGGTGCCGTCGTCGAGACGCGCATGGCCGACCGATTCCGGTGCGCCCGCGACATACAGCGGCCCTTCGATCGTACGCGGCGTGCCGCCGTGGAAGCCGGCCTTCTCCTCGGCCTCGTCCATCCGCACGTCGAGGAAGCGCTCGAGGCCGAGGCCCGCGGCGATCAGCCCGAATTCACGGCCGGCTTCGTTCAGGTAGTTGAGCGCGGTCCAGAACTCGCTCGGCTGCACGTCGAAATCCTCGATCGTGTAGCAGAGGTCCTTCACGATCCGGTTGACGATCGCGCGCACGCGCGGATTGCCGGGCTTTTCCGCGGCGTCGTCGAAGGTTTTCAGCAGGGCGTCGATGGCTTGCTTGTTCATCTGTGTCTCCGGTTTCGGTTGTCGTGTCGTGCGGGATCAGCGGGCGTCGCGTCGCATCCGTTCGATGCGGGCCCAGTCGAAGGTGATGCCGAGGCCGGGTGTCGCCGGCAGGTGCAGCTTGAAATCCTGGTAGCGCAGCGGCTCGACGAGGATTTCCTCGGTGAGCAGCAGCGGGCCGAACAGCTCGGTGCCCCATTTCAGCGAGCCGAACGTGCTGAACAGTTGCGCGGACGCCATCGTGCCGGCCGCGCCTTCGAGCATCGTGCCGCCGTACAGGTCGATGCCGGCCGCCGACGCGATCGATGCGACGCTCGCCGCGCCGAGCAGGCCGCCCGACTGCGCGATCTTCACCGCGAACACGTCGGCCGCGCGGTCCTGTGCGAGCGCGAACGCATCGACGGGGCCGTGCAGCGCCTCGTCGGCCATGATCGGAATGTGCGCGAGCTGCGTGAGGCGTTTCAGCCCCGCGCGATTGGTTGCGGCGATCGGCTGCTCGACGAGGCTCACGCCGGCGTCCGCGAGTCGTGCGCCGGCGCGGATCGCGTCGGTTTCGGTCCAGGCCTGGTTCACGTCGACACGCACGTCGCCGCGCTCGCCGAGCGCGCGCTTGATCGCGATCACGTGCGCGACGTCGTCGTCGACCGCGTTCGAGCCGATCTTCAGCTTGAATGCGCGATGGCGGCGTGCGTCGAGCATCGCCTCGGCTTCCGCGATGTCGCGCTGCGTGTCGCCGCTCGCGAGCGTCCACGCGACGTCGACCGCGTCGGTCGTGCGGCCGCCGAACAACTCGGACAGCGGCACGCCGAGGCGGCGCGCCTGCGCATCGAACAGCGCGGTTTCGAGCGCGCACTTCGCGAACCGGTTGCCCTGGAACAGCTTGCGCGCACGCGCCATCGCAGCGCCCGGACATGTCGCGTCCATGCCTTGCAGCAGCGGCGCGAAGTAGGTGTCGATGTTGACCTTGATGCTCTCGGGGCTCTCCTCGCCATACGCGAGCCCGCCGATCGTGGTCGCCTCGCCGACGCCTTCGATACCGTCCGTGCATCGAACGCGGACCAGTACGAGGGTCTGGCAATTCATCGTGGCGACCGACAGTTTGTGGGGCCGAATCGTCGGCACGTCGACGAGCAGCGTCTCGATGCGTTCGATGGTGGCGGCAGTTGCTATCATGCGATTCCTCCTGTTGGTGCACATGGTAGGAATTCCCGCCCGGCGTCGTCCAACACTCTTTCCGACTACTTCCATACCTTTGAGGCATGAAATGGAATTGCGCCAGCTCCGGTACTTCATCGCCGTCGCGGAGGAGATGAACATCACGCGGGCCGCGGAGCGGCTGCACATGACGCAGCCGCCGCTGAGCCGCCAGCTCCAGGCGATCGAGGACGAGGTCGGGCTGCCGCTGTTCGAGCGCGGCGCGCGGCCGCTGAAACTGACCGACGCGGGCCGCGTGTTCTATGCGCAGGCGACGCGGGTCGTCGAACAGGCCGACGAGCTCGGCCCGCTGACGCGGCGGCTCGCGCAGTTGTCGGAGCGGATCGTGATCGGCTTCGTGCCGTCGACGCTCTATGGCGCGCTGCCGGACGTGATCCGCGCGTTTCGCGAGGCGCAGCCGGACGTCGAGCTGTCGTTGATCGAAATGTTCACGCTCGAGCAACTCGGCGCGCTGAAGGGCGGGCGGATCGACGTCGGGTTCGGCCGCCTGCGCTTCGACGACGACCAGCTCGTGCGCGAGGCGCTGATCGAGGAAAAGCTGATCGCGGCGCTGCCGGTCGGCCATCCGCTCGCCGATCCGGACCGGCCGCTGACGCTCGCGGACATCGCGAACGAGACGCTGATCGTCTATCCGAGCACGCCGGGGCCGAGCTTCGCGGACCAGCAGTTGTCCGCGCTGCGCGACGGCGCGCTCGTGCCCGCGGCCGTGCACGAGGTGCGCGAACTGCAGACGGCGCTTGGGCTCGTCGCCGCGCAGGTGGGCGTGTCGCTGGTGCCGGAAAGCGTGGAAGGCGTGCGCGTGAAGGGCGTCGTCTACCGGCGGCTGCCGGAACCCACGGCGACGTCGCCGATCATCATGAGCCGCCGGCTGCACGGCGAAAGCGCCGCGACGACCGCGTTCTGCGCGATCGCGCGGGCGATGATCGCGCCGGCGGCGTAGGGCCGGCCGTTTCCGTATCAATTGCAACTAACGGTCAATTTCACCACGCTACGCCAAATGCGGAGAGGGCATCGCGATGCGATGTCATTTGCCGTAGATGCAGGCGCGCAGCGAGCCGATCAGGCCGGTAAGGCGCTAAGGCAGCAAGGCAGCAAGGCAGCAAGGCAGCCGAGCCCGACAAGCCCGGCACCCGCCTACCGCATCCCGTCGAGCGTCTCCGACGGCGATTCGCCGAATTTCTCCCGGTACGCGATCGCGAACCGCCCGAGGTGCGTGAACCCGCAATCGAGCGCGATATCGGCGATCCGTCGCTTGGACGCCGACCCGCGCAGCAACTCCCGCGCATGCTCGAGCCGCGTCGCGCGCAGGTATTGCATCGGGCTCATCCCGCGGAACTGCAGGAAGGCGTCGCGCAGCGTCCGCTCCGGCACGTTGGCGGCCTGGACGATATCGGCGAGCTGCAGCGGTTGCGCGTAGTGCGCGTTCACGAACTCCTGCGCGCGCCGCACGAACCCCGGCGCGGGATCGAGGCGCGCGCTCGGTACCGACGGCGGGTGGCCTTCGATCAGCAGATCGATCAGCAGGTGCTCGAGCTGCGACGCGACGCGCGGGTTGGCATTCGCACGTTCGAGCAGCTCGGGCGAGCGGGCGACGAGCATCAGCTGCTGGCGCCACGCGGCGAGCGCGGCATCGCTGATGTGCAGCACGGGGTCGAGCATCGCGCGCGGATCGCCGGTCAGCGAGCCGACGGTCGCGGCATCGATGCGCAGCACGAACTGCTCGCAGTCGGCGGAGAGCACCGCGTCGAAGCGCTCGCCGGGCGCGCACAGCACGCCCGTCTGCCCGTCGACGCCGAGCCGGCGCCCCATCGCGTGGACTTCCGCCTGCCCGGACAGGCAGAACATCAGCAGGTAATAGCCGTCGACGGCGTCGACCTGCACGCGCATCGCGTCGCCGAACGCGATGGTGCCGATCCCGAGGCCGCCGAGCCGGACGAAATCCATATGCGATGCGCCTTGCACGCGCCCGCTCGGCAGCAGCGCGTGCGGCTGCATCACGCGCGAGATCCGCTCGCGCGTCTCGTCGAGATCGCGGGATTCGAACAGCCGGTGCGCGCGCAGCGCAAGCGGCTCGAACGACGTTGGGGACATGGGCATCGGCCTTGGTGTGGACGCGCGCTTCGATCCGACGAATGGGTCGCGATCGTGCGCCGGGTCGCGTGTGTCGCCATGCTAGCGCAGAAATCCGCCGAAAGTGGATATTGCGCCGCCGCAATCACACTTTCCGGATAGACGCCGAATATTAGCTTTTCAAAAATCGGCTCCATGGAATCAACGAAACGGAACCACAAGGAGTCCGACATGGAGCAGACAGAATCGCCCGTCGTATTCGCCACGCGTGACGACGCGTCCGATGTGCGCTTTCCGCACGAAGACGGTTCGCGCGTGCCGTACAAGGTGTTCAGCTCGCGCGCGGTCTACGATCGCGAGCAGGAACGCATCTTCCGCGGGCCGACCTGGAATTTCGTCGCGCTGGAAGCGGAAATCCCGAACGCCGGCGACTTCAAGAGCACGTTCGTCGGCGACACGCCGGTCGTCGTCACGCGCACCGAGGACGGCACGCTGTCCGCGTGGGTGAACCGCTGCGCGCACCGCGGCGCGCAGGTCTGCCGCAAGTCGCGCGGCAACGCGAGCTCGCACACGTGCGTGTATCACCAGTGGAGCTTCGACAACCAGGGCAACCTGCTCGGCGTGCCGTTCCGGCGCGGCCAGAAGGGGATGACCGGGATGCCGGCCGACTTCGACCCGAAGCAGCACGGGCTGCGCAAGCTGCGCGTCGACAGCTATCGCGGGCTCGTGTTCGCGACCTTCAGCGATGACGTGGCGCCGCTGCCCGAATACCTGGGCGAGCAGATGCGTCCGTGGATCGACCGGATCTTCCACAAGCCGATCGAGTATCTCGGCTGCACGCGCCAGTATTCGAAGTCGAACTGGAAGCTGTACATGGAGAACGTGAAGGATCCGTATCACGCGAGCATGCTGCACCTGTTCCATACGACCTTCAACATCTTCCGCGTCGGGATGAAGGCGCGCTCGATTCCCGATGCGAACCACGGGCTGCACAGCATCATCACGGTGACGAAGACGGGCGACGACACGTCGGCAGCATACAAGCAGCAGAACATCCGCTCGTTCGACGAGGGTTTCCATCTCGAAGACGAGTCGATTCTCGATCTCGTGTCGGAATACGACGAGGACTGCACGAACCACATCCAGCCGATCTTCCCGCAGCTCGTGATCCAGCAGATCCACAACACGCTGGTCGCGCGCCAGATCCTGCCGAAGGGGCCGGACAACTTCGAGCTGATCTTCCACTTCTTCGGCTATGCGGACGACACGCCCGAGCTGCGCGCGCTGCGCATCAAGCAGGCGAACCTCGTCGGGCCGGCCGGCTACATCTCGATGGAGGACACGGAGGCGACCGAACTCGTGCAGCGTGGCACGGTGCGCGACGCCGATGCGACGTCGGTGATCGAGATGTCGCGCGGCAACCCTGACCAGCAGGACACGGTGATCACCGAAAGCCTGATCCGCAAGTTCTGGGTCGGTTATCAGAAGCTGATGGGCTATTGAAGCGGGAGCGCGGAACGATGGAAAACCTGACGGAAGACATGAAGACGTGGTTCGAGATTTACATGCTCCAGAACCGCTACATCGGCCACCTCGACAACGACCGGCTCGAACGCTGGCCGGAGATGTTCACCGAGGACTGCACGTACGAGATCGTGCCGAAGGAGAACGCCGATCTCGGGCTGCCGGTCGGGATCGTCCACTGCACGAACCAACGGATGCTGCGCGACCGCGTGGTGTCGCTGCGGCACGCGAACATCTTCGAAGAGCACACGTACCGGCACATGACGTCGGGCCTCACGATCGTCGCCGAACGCGACGGCGAGATCGACACCGAGAGCAACTACGTGGTCGTTCAGACGCGCAGCAACGGCGAATCGAACGTGTACCAGGCCGGCAAGTATTACGACACGGTCGTGCGCACGCCCGACGGGCTGCGCTACAAGACCAAGCGCGTGATCTACGACACGTCGCGCGTGCAGACGCTGCTCGCCACCCCGATCTGACCGATCCGACAGCCAAGGAAACGACATGACCGAAGCAACCCTCGCCGAATGGCACCCGCTGGGCACATTCGACGAATTCTCCGAAGACGAACCGGCGGCACGCGTCGCCGGCCAGAAGCCGATCGCGGTGTTCCGGATCGGCGACGAACTGTTCGCGATGCATGACCTCTGTTCGCATGGTCACGCGCGCTTGTCCGAAGGCTATGTGGAAGACGGCTGCGTCGAATGCCCGCTGCACCAGGGGCTGATCGACATTCGCACGGGTGCGCCGAAATGCGCGCCGATCACCGAGCCGGTGCGGACCTATCCGATCCGGATCGTCGACGGGCAGGTGGAAGTCAATGTCGGCTGACCCGTTCGTGATCGTCGGCGCCGGCCACGCGGCGCGGCGCACGGCCGAGGCGCTGCGCGCGCGCGACGCCGACGCACGCATCGTGATGATCGGCGCGGAGCGCGAGCTGCCGTACGACCGGCCCGCGCTGTCGAAGGACGCGCTGCTGTCGGACGGCGGCGAGCAGCGCGCGTTCATCCGCGACGCCGCGTGGTACGACGCGCAGCGCATCGAGTTGCGGCTCGGCTCGCGCGTCGACGCGATCGACCGCGCCGCGCAGCGTGTGCGGCTCGATAACGATGCGACGGTGCCGTACACGCGGCTCGTGCTCGCGACCGGTTCGCGCGTGCGTGCGTTCGGCGGGCCGGTCGACGAAGGCGTCGTCCCGCATTACGTGCGCACCGTGGCCGACGCGCGTGCGTTGCGCGCGCAGCTCGCGCCGGGGCGTCGCGTGGCGGTGCTCGGCGGCGGCTTCATCGGCCTCGAAGTGGCGGCCGCGGCGCGCCAGCTCGGTTGCGACGTGACGGTGATCGACCCGGCTGCGCGCCTGCTGCAGCGTGCGTTGCCGGAAGTCGTCGGCGCGTATGCGCGGCAACTGCATGACGCGCGCGGCGTGCTCTTCCAGATGGCGACGCTGCCGCGCGCGATTCGCCGCGCACCGGGCGGCGGCGCGATCGTCGAGACCGATCGCGGCGACGTGCCGGCCGATATCGTGGTAGTCGGGATCGGCGTCGTGCCCAATGTCGAGCTCGCGCAGGCGGCCGGCCTCGAGGTCGACAACGGGATCCGTGTCGATGCGGGATGCCGGACGGCCGATCGCGCGATCTTCGCCGCCGGCGAGGTGACGATGCACTTCAATCCGCTGCTCGGGCGTCACGTACGGATCGAGTCGTGGCAGGTCGCGGAAAACCAGCCGGCCGTCGCGGCCGCGAACCTGCTCGGCGCGGACGAAACCTATGCCGAGCTGCCGTGGCTGTGGTCCGATCAGTACGACTGCAACCTGCAGATGCTCGGGCTGTTCGGCAGCGAACGGACGACCGTCGTGCGCGGCGATCCCGCGAGCGGGCCGTTCACGGTGTTCGGGCTGGGCGACGACGGGAAGATCGTCGCGGTGGCCGCGGCGAACCTGGGGCGCGACATCGGCGCGTCGCGGCGGTTGATTGCGGCGGGGGCCGTGCCCGATCCGGCGAAGCTTGCCGATCCGGCGGTGAACCTGAAGACGTTTCTCTGAGGCAACGCGCGAATGCGGCCGGGGCGGCCGTGTTCGCGTCGGATCGCTCAAACGCAGGAGGAAACCCGTTCGGGACAACATTCCCGGCGCGCGCAATGCGCTCGGGTTTGTCGCGGGCCGGCGATCGGTGCATATTAGCGGCATTGCCGTTTCACCGGTCGCCCATGACGACAGACAAAGCCCTCGAACTGAAACGCAGCAAGCGCCGCGCGCTATGGCTGCTGCTGGCCGCCGTCGCGGTATTCGTCACGACGATCCTGCTGCCGCGCGGCCCGTGGGTCGACGGCTTCAAGGCGGTGGCCGAGGCTGCGATGGTCGGCGCGCTCGCCGACTGGTTCGCGGTCGTCGCGCTGTTCCGCCGCGTGCCGATTCCGTTCGTGTCGCGCCACACCGAAATCATCCCGAAGAACAAGGACAAGATCGCCGACAACCTCGCGGTGTTCGTGCGCGAGAAATTCCTCGGCCCCGACGCGCTCGCCGCGCAGATCCGCCAGCACGATCCCGCGCAGAAGCTCGGCGCATGGCTCGGCGAGCCCGCGAACACCGACGCGCTCGGCGGCTACGTGACGAAGCTGATGAGCTTCGCGCTCGACATGACCGACGACGCGCGGATCCAGTCGTTCGTCCACGACGCGTTCCGCGCGGTGATCGACCGGATCGACCTGTCGCAATCGGCCGGCGCGATCCTCGACACGCTGACGAAGGACGGCCGCCACCAGGCGCTGCTCGACGATGCGATCGAACAGGTGGTCGACGTGCTCGACCAGGAGGAGAACCGCGAGGTGATCGCGGGCTTCATCGTCGAATGGCTGAAGACGCAATACCCGAAGATCGAGAAGATCATGCCGACGCAGTGGTTCGGCGAGAACGGCGCGCGCATGCTGGCGAGCGCGGTGAGCCGCGTGCTCGAGGGCGTGGCGGCCGATCCCGAACACGAGCTGCGGCAGCGCTTCGACCGCACGGTCGTGCGGCTGACCGAGCGGCTGAAGCACGACCCGGCGTTCATCGCGAAGGGCGACGAGATCAAGCGCTACATCCGCGATGGTGACGCGTTCAACGACTACGTGCGCGATCTGTGGAACCAGTTGCGCGCATGGCTGAAGGCCGATCTCGCACGGCCCGATTCGACGCTGCACCGGCAGGCCGCGACGCTCGGCGGCTGGCTCGGCGCGCGGCTCGCGGAGAGCCCGGCGCTGCGCGCGTCGCTGAACGAGCACATCGAGAAGGCCGTGCACGAGATGGCGCCGGATTTCGCGGATTTCCTGATGCGTCATATCCGCGACACGGTGCGCAACTGGGATGCGCGCGAGATGTCGCGGCAGATCGAGCTGAACATCGGCAAGGACCTGCAGTACATCCGCATCAACGGCACGCTGGTCGGCGGGCTGATCGGGCTCGGGCTGTATCTGGTGTCGCTGGTGCCGCGCTGGGCCGCGGAGTGGCTGCATTGATGCGGCCCCGAGCGTCGAGCATGTGGCGCGGCATCGTGTGCCGCCGCATCACGCGTGCGCTTTCGCGCCGTGCAGTTGCAGGCCGAGCGCCTTGATCACCTTCAGGATCGTGCCGAAGCTCGGATTGCCGTCGTGCGACAGCGCCTTGTACAGCCCTTCGCGCGACAGGCCCGCGTCGCGCGCGACCTGCGACATGCCGCGCGCGCGGGCGATCACGCCGAGCGCATGCGCGATGAAGGCCGGGTCGTCGCCGGCTTCCTGCAGACAGGCCTCGAAGTAGTCGGCCATGTCGTCGTCGGTCTTCAGGTGTTCGGCCGAATCCCACGGCCGGGTCTTGATCTTGTCCATCGGTTACTCCAGATCGAGCCGCTCGAGCATCGCGTGGGCGGCGCGGATGTCCGCCTGTTGCGTCGACTTGTCGCCGCCGCAGAGCAGGATCACCCATATCGTTTCGCGCCTGACGTAGTAGACGCGATAACCGGGGCCGTGGTCGATACGCATTTCGACGACGGGCGAGCCGGCGGATTTCCAGTCGCCCGGAGTGCCCATCGACAGGCGGTCGATGCGGGCCTGGATGCGCCGCCTGGCGACGCGATCCTGCAGGCCGGCAAACCACGCGTCGAAGACATCGGTGGTCCGGATACTGAACGTAGGGGCACTGTAGGGCATGGATCTCGGTATGTAAACCATGGTTCACAGGTTCGATGAATGAAATCGGCTTGCCCCCGACGATAGGGCCGCGCGCGCCGCTTGAGGTCGAATTGGCCGTCAGGCCGACCCTTTCGCGCGGCCGGACCCGGCCATTCGGCCGAAGTCGGAATTCCGCGAATCCGTCTACAATCAAAAACGTCCTTGCCGCCCGCGCGTGCTTGCCGCGCGCGGGTGAATCCGTTTGTCCTCCTGCACAGGGAGGCGCCGCCGTGCGTTGCACGGCGGGCAGTGCCGTGGTCAGTGTCCAGTAGGTAAAGCGTCCGCGTGCCGTAGGCCGGCGCGCGTTCTGAACGTCGCGCGCCCGTAAGCCGGGCAGGCGGCATCAACCGAGAGTCCCCCATGAAAGCATCGGATCTGTTCGTGAAGGCGCTGGAAGCCGAAGGCGTCGAGTACGTGTTCGGCATTCCCGGCGAGGAAAACCTCGATCTGCTCGAATCGCTGCGGCGCTCGAAGATCAAGCTCGTGCTGACCCGGCACGAGCAGGCGGCCGGGTTCATGGCCGCCACCTACGGCCGCCTGACGGGCCGCACCGGCGTGTGTCTCGCGACGCTCGGGCCGGGCGCGACCAACTTCGTGACGGCCGCCGCGTATGCGCAGCTCGGCGGCATGCCGATGCTGATGATCACCGGGCAGAAGCCGATCAAGTCCAGCAAGCAGGGCCACTTCCAGATCGTCGACGTCGTCGACATGATGCAGCCGCTCACGAAGTTCACGCGGCAGATCGTGTCGATCGGCAACATTCCGTCGGCGGTGCGCGAGGCGTTCCGCCGCGCGGAGGAGGAGCGCCCGGGCGCCGCGCACCTCGAACTGCCGGAAGACATCGCGCACGAGGAGGGCGACGGCAAGCCGATTCCGCGCAGCTACAGCCGGCGGCCGGTGGCGGAGGAGAAGGCGGTCGCGCATGCGGTCGACGCGATTCAGGCCGCGCATCACCCGCTGCTGATGATCGGCGCGGGCGGCAACCGCAAGACGACCTGCAAGATGCTGCTCGAATTCGTCGACAGGACGGGCATCCCGTTCTTCACGACGCAGATGGGCAAGGGCGTGATCGACGAAACGCATCCGCTGTGGCTCGGCAACGCGACGCTGTCCGACGGCGACTTCGTGCACCGCGCGATCGAGCACGCGGACTGCATCATCAACGTCGGCCACGACGTGATCGAGAAACCGCCGTTCTTCATGCGCACGGACGACAAGACCGTGATCCACGTGAACTTCCTCGGCGCGCAGGTCGATCCCGTCTACTTCCCGCAGATCGAAGTGGTCGGCGACATCGCGAACGCGGTGTGGCAGATGAAGGAAGCGGTGACGCCGCAATCGCACTGGGATTTCGAGCGCTTCAAGATGATCAAGGCGCATTTCGACGCGCACCTCGAGAAGGGCCAGCACGATCCGCGCTTCCCGATGTACCCGGTGCGGATCGTGAACGACCTGTACAACGCGCTGCCGGTCGACGGGATCGTCTGTCTCGACAACGGGATGTACAAGATCTGGTTCGCGCGCTACTGGCGCGCGCACGAACCGAACTCGCTGCTGCTCGACAACGCGCTCGCGTCGATGGGCGCCGGCCTGCCGTCGGCGATCGCGACGAAGATCGTGCATCCGCAGCGCAAGGTGATCGCCGTCTGCGGCGACGGCGGCTTCATGATGAATTCGCAGGAACTCGAAACGGCCGTGCGGCTGAAGCTCGACATCGTCGTGATGATCCTGCGCGACGATGCGTTCGGGATGATCCGCTGGAAGCAGGAAAACATGAACTTCCCCGATTTCGCGATGACGCTGAAGAACCCCGATTTCGTGTCGTATGCGCAGAGCTACGGCGCGCACGGGCATCGCGTCGAAGCGGCCGACGATCTCGGGCCGCTGCTGCGCGACTGCTTCGCGACGCCGGGCGTGCACGTGATCGACGTGCCGATCGACTATTCGGACAACGAGCGCGTGCTCAACCGCGAAATCAAGCGCCTGTCGGCGCAACTCTGAATCCGCCGTTCACCGGAAGGAGCGTTCCATGCTGAAGGATACCTATCCGTACTATCTGGCCAACGAGGCCGTCTACGCGAACACCGATCTCGCAGTCACCGACAAGTTCAGCGGCAAGGTCGCGACACGCGTCGCGCTGGCCGACGCGAAGGCGATCGATGCGGCCATCGGCGCGGCGGTCGACGCCGCGAAGCCGATGCGCGAGTTGCCGGCCTACAGGCGGCAGGCGGTGCTCGACCACTGTGTCGCGCGCTTTCGCGAGCGCTTCGACGAGCTGGCCGAGGCGCTGTGCATCGAGGCCGGCAAGCCGATCAACGATTCGAAGGGCGAAGTGACGCGGCTGATCGATACGTTCCGCGTCGCGTCCGAGGAGTCGGTGCGCATCGACGGCGAAGTGATCAACCTCGAGATCTCGGCCCGCGCGCAAGGCTACACCGGCTATACGCGGCGTGTGCCGATCGGCCCGTGCTCGTTCATCTCGCCGTTCAACTTCCCGTTGAACCTCGCCGCGCACAAGGTCGCACCGGCGCTGGCCGCTGGCTGTCCGTTCGTGCTGAAACCCGCGAGCCGCACGCCGATCGGCGCGCTGATCATCGGCGAGGTGCTCGCCGAAACCGACCTGCCGAAGGGCGCATTCTCGGTGTTGCCCGCGCATCGCGACGGCGCGGACCTGTTCACGACCGACGAGCGCTTCAGGCTGCTGTCGTTTACGGGCTCGCCCGCCGTGGGCTGGGCGCTGAAGGAGAAGGCCGGCAAGAAGAAAGTCGTGCTGGAGCTCGGCGGCAACGCGGCGGCGATCGTCGACGCGGACCAGCTCGACCAGCTCGACTACGTGGTCGAGCGTCTCGCGTTCGGCGCGTATTACCAGTCTGGCCAGAGCTGTATCGGCGTGCAGCGGATCCTCGTGCATGCGGACTTGTACGACGCGCTGCGCGACAAGCTGGTCGCGAAGACGCGTTCGCTGAAGATGGGCGATCCGAAGGATCCGTCGACGTTCGTCGGCCCGATGATCTCGGAATCCGAATCGCGCCGCCTGTCGGGCTGGATGGATGCGGCCGTCGCGGCGGGCGCGAAGATCGTCGCGGGCGGCAAGGTCGACGGCGCGATGTTCGAGGCGACGCTGCTGGAAAACGTCGGCCGCGAACAGGACCTCTACCGCAAGGAGGCATTCGGTCCGGTCGCGATCCTCGAGAAGTTCGAGCGCTTCGACGATGCGCTCGCGCGCGTCAACGACAGCGACTTCGGCCTGCAGGCGGGCGTGTTTACCGATTCGCTCGCACATGCGCAGCGCGCATGGGACGAGCTGGAGGTGGGCGGCGTCGTGATCAACGACGTGCCGTCGTTCCGCGTCGACAACATGCCGTATGGCGGCGTGAAGGATTCGGGGCTCGGCCGCGAAGGGATCCGCTACGCGATCGAGGACATGACCGAGCCGCGCCTGATGGTCGTGCGCCGCCGCTAGCGCGAGAGGCGCCGCATGACGGCACGCGGGGGGGCGCATCGCGCCGGCCCGCGTGCCGTTTTCGTTTCGGCGCACACCGACGGATCGCGGCGATGTCCGCCGTGCGCCATCGTCGTGGCAATGCGGGCCGCGCCGGCCGAACGCGCTCGACTGCACGCATCGCATCGTGATGTAATCGCGCGAAATGGCCAACCGGGGTACGACACCGGCTGGCGTGCGCATTCATTCCTCACGAGGTCGATTCATGTCCCCCGTCTCGGCATTCAAGCTGGTTCTGTTGTCATTCCTCGCGATCGTTGCGCTCGAATACATCGCCAAGCGGTTGCGGTTGCCGCCGGCGGCCGCGCTGCTGATCGGCGGCATCGGCATCGCGTTCATTCCCGGCCTGCCGCCGATCAACCTCGATCCGGAGCTCGTGCTGCTCGTGTTCCTGCCGCCGCTGCTGATGGACGGCGCATATTTCACCGTGTGGGAAGAGTTCAAGCGCAATGTGGGCGGCATCCTGCTGCTCGCGATCGGCGCGGTGGTGTTCACGACGTTTGCGGTCGGCTTCGCCGTGCACTGGGTCGTGCCGTCGCTGCCGTGGGCCGCGTGCTTTGCGCTCGGCGCGATCGTGTCGCCGCCCGATGCGGTGGCCGCGAAGGCGGTGCTCGAACGCGTCGCGCTGCCGCGCCGTCTGATGGTGCTGCTCGAAGGGGAGAGCCTGCTGAACGACGCGGCGGGCCTGGTGCTGTTCCGCTTCGCGGTCGCCGCCGCGCTGACGGGCGCGTTCAGCCTCGAGCACGCGGTCGTGCGTTTCGCGGAACTCGGGCTCGGCGGCGTCGTGGTCGGCTTCCTGGTCGGCAAGCTCGTCGTGTGGTTCCTGAAGCTGCTCGACGACGACTACCTGGTAGTCACCGTCGCGGTGATCGCCGGCTGGATCGCATACATCGCGGGCGAGATGGCCGAGGTGTCGGGCGTGATCGCGACGGTCACGACCGGCATGATCGTCGGCTGGCATCAGCACGAGGTGTTCTCGGCGGCCGTGCGCACGCGCGGCACCGCGTTCTGGCAGGTCATCGTGTTCCTGCTCGAAGCACTGGTGTTCGTGCTGATCGGGCTGTCGCTGCGCGGCGCGATCCACCGGCTCGGCGGCTTCGAGCAGGTGCTCGCCACGATGATGCCGGCCGTGCTCGCGGTGCTGGCGGCCGTGATCGTATCGCGCTTCGTGTGGATCTATGCCGTCGAGGTGCTGAAGTGGCCGGTGCGCGGGATCGTGCGGCGCGGCGGCGCGCCCGACTGGAAGGCCGCGACGGTCATGAGCTGGGCCGGCATGCGCGGGGTCGTGACGCTGGCGATCGCGCTGTCGTTGCCGGAGGCGCTGCCGGGCCGCGACGTGATCCTGGTCGCGTCGTTCGCGGTGATCCTCGTCACCGTGCTGCTGCAGGGCACGACCATCGGCCCGCTGATCCGGCTGCTGCGCCTGCCGCAACGCGAAGAGCGCGCCGCGCATCACCTGACCGAGCCGCAGACGTGGGCGCATATCGAGGCAGCGCAGCTCGCGGCGATCCAGCCGCTGGTGCGCGACGACAGCGGCAACGTGATTCATCCGCGCCTGCTGGAGCAATACACGTATCGTGCGGAGCTGACCGAGCGGGCGAAGAACGAGCCCGAATATCCGGCGGAGGTCCGCGTCGCGCACTACGACGTCGTGCTGGCCGCGATCAAGGCCGGGCGCGCGGAGCTGCTGCGCCTGCATCGTACGGGCCGCATTCACGACGAGATGCTGCACATGGTCGAGCGCGATCTCGACCTGCAGGAAGTGTCCGCGCAGCACGCGCGCGGGTAATCGGCCGCGCGGCCGGGCGTGAGCGCACGGCCGCCTTGCTGCGCCACCGGCGCCGGCCGGCGGCGTTCGATGCGTGCCGCGTCGCGGCCGATCCGGTGGCGGCGCGCGCTTTTCTCCTCTCTACCTTCCCCATTCCGTCGCATCGAAATCCGGTCCCGATACGTTCGACGGGCGGCCTTGCAGCGCATGCAAACCTCATGGCGGCGGCTTCGCAAACGTTGTCGTCTTTCGCGCCAGGAAATGATCTGATTTATCTGAATTCCGCTCTCTCACCATATTTGGCAAAACTAAACCGGAAGGAGATAGATGCTGTGTTCTAATTTCATTTAGAATCAGCCGGTTATCTTTATTGAGAGAAAGCGCGCGGAGGTAATGCGACCGTCGTCGGGGTGAATTCGGCGTTCGGATCCCCGCGAGGCAATGCCGACAGGCCAGTTCGGCAACACAGGCGGATTTCTCTGCCGCCATGTTTTAAGATGGCGTCCAAGTCGGATAAACAACTCCTATGAAAGAATCAATTGGAGATTTGGCGTTTGAAACGGTATTTATGAAAGAATCCAGCGGTGAAAATGCGCCGGATTGTCTCGAATCGGGGCTATCGGTTCTGCTCGTCGACGATCAGCCGTTCGTCGGCGAGGTGATCCGTCGCGCGCTGCGCAGCGAGCACGATATCGACCTGCATGTGTGCACCGACGCACACCGGGCGATGGCGGTCGCGCGCGACGTGAAGCCGACGGTCATCCTGCAGGATCTCGTGATGCCGGACATCGACGGCCTCGACCTCGTTCGCGCGTGGCGCGCGAACGCCGACACCGCACGCGTGCCGATCATCGTGCTGTCGGCGAAGGAAGAGCCGATCGTCAAGCGCGAGGCATTCATCGCCGGCGCGAACGACTATCTCGTGAAGCTCCCGGACGCGATGGAGCTGACCGCGCGCATCCGCTATCACTCGAATTCGTACCTGATGTCGCGGCAGCGCGACGAAGCGCTGGATTTCCTGTCGCACGACATGCGCTCGCCGCAGACCTCGATTCTCGCGCTGCTCGAGGTCTACCGGACCGAGCACGGCGACATGCCGGCGATCATGGAGCGCATTGCCGGCCACGCCCGGCGCGCGCTCGCGCTCGCCGACGGCTTCATCCACCTGACCCGCGCGCAGTCGGAACGCCGCGCGCACGAGGTCCTGAGCCTCAACGAGATCGTGCTCGACGCGGTCGACCAGCTGTGGGAGAAGGCGGCCGGATTCGGCAGCCGGGTCGTTGCCCACGTGCCCGGCACCGAGTGCGTGACGATGGGCGACCGCATGATGCTCACGCGCGCGGTCGCGAACCTGATCGACAACGCGCTGAAATACGGCCCGGCCGGTACGGACGTGCATTGCACGCTGAGCGACGATGACGGTGCCTGGCTGATCGGCGTCGAGGACGCCGGCTCCGGCATCGCGCCCGAGCAGCGCACGGCCGCGACCGAGTCGTTCGTGCGGCTCGAATCCGCGCATGGCGCGGCGCGCGGCGGCTTCGGCCTCGGGCTTGCGTTCGTCCGCGCGACGGCCGCGCGGCATCGCGGCCAGATCCTGATGCGCAATACGGCGCGCGGCTTCATGGTCGCGCTTCGGCTGCCGGCACAAGCGGAGCGATGATTTCGCGGCGCGGCCCGCCGGTGCCGCGTTGCCCGCAGACCCCGATGCGCTCGTGGCGCGCCGTCCGGCGCGCAGGCGGGCGCGGATTTTTTCAACGCTGATTTTAGAAAGCCCATAACGAACATGGCCACCGTGACGCCCCGCGCGACCAATGAAAGCCTGCACACGACGAGCGGCGCCGCCCGGCTGACGCTCGGCAACCGTATCCTGATCAGCTTCGGCGTGCTGTTCGTGCTGATGCTGGTGATGGCCGGCGTGTCCTACGAGCGCCTGCGCGCGATCAACAGCGAAGCCGTCAGCATCGAACGCGATTCGCTGCCCGGCGTCTATCTCGCGGCGTCGCTGCGCGGCGCGGTCAACGAATCGTTCACGGCGCTGCAGCAGGCGACGTTCGTCGACACCGATCCCGAACTCGTGCAGCGCGATTTCGCGAAGATCGGCGAGGCGCTCAAGGAGGTCGAGTCGTTGTCGGTCGACTACCAGAACACGACGTTTCGCGATGACGACCGCCAGCGCTTCGCGACGTTTCGAGGCGCCTTCGACCGCTACCTGCCGCTGCTGAACGACGCGGTGCAGAAGAGCCGCGTGTCGCGCGAAGAGGCCGTCGCCGCCTATGCGAAGGTGCAGCCTTCATGGGCCGAGGTCGTGCGCAACGCGAATATCCTGGTGCAGGAGAACCGCAAGTTCGCCGACCAGTCCGCGAAGCTGATCCGCGAATCCGTGCAGGACACCGAGGTCGTGCTCGCGACCGCGCTGGCGATCGTGCTGCTGTCCGCGCTGGGGCTGGGCTACGGGCTGTACCGTTCCGTCACCGTGCCGATGACGCGGCTCGTCGAGGTGCACGACGTGATGCGTACCGGCAACCTGACGCGCCGCCTCGACCTGCGCCGCCGCGATGAATTCGGCACGCTCGAGACGGGCTTCAACCGGATGGCCGACGAGCTGACCGAGCTGGTCGCGCGCGCGCAGCAGTCGTCGCTGCAGGTGACGACGTCGGTCGCCGAAATCGCGGCGACGTCGCGCGAGCAGCAGGCGACCGC